>CANHBE010000094.1 GCA_947458575.1 Flavobacteriaceae bacterium
GGTTGTTGCACCGGATTTCGATAAAGATGCTATTTCACTTCTATCCGAAAAAAAGAATCGCATTATCTTGAAACAAAATGATGTAGAACTCCCAAAGCGACAGGTAAGGACATGTCTTAATGGGCTCTTAGTACAGGATCGAAACAATGTGACTGATAATAAAGAGCATTTATCTGCCGTTACTTTGATTTCACCAAGTGACGAAGAAGTTGAGGATTTATTATTTGCATCAAAAATCTGCAAGAATACTAAATCGAACACAATAGTGCTGGCCAAGAACAAAACGCTTGTGGCTTCTGGAACAGGACAGACATCAAGAGTGGATGCCTTAAATCAAGCTATTGAGAAAGCACGGACTTTTGGATTTGACTTAAACGGAGCGGTTATGGCAAGTGACGCATTTTTTCCATTCCCGGATTGTGTTGCTATTGCCAAAGAAGCTGGAATAAAGGCAGTTATACAACCTGGCGGATCCATTAAAGACGACCTCAGTATCGATTATTGCAATCAAAATAAAGTTGCAATGGTATTTACCGGAACGCGTCATTTTAAACATTAATTTGTTTAACTTTGTGCCAAATTTTTACATAACCATAATAAACCCTTAAAAAACTTATGGGATTTTTTGATTTCATGACCGAGGATATCGCGATAGACCTTGGTACCGCCAATACATTAATCATTCACAATGACAAAGTTGTTATAGACAGCCCCTCAATAGTAGCTCGAGATCGCATTTCAGGGAAGATTATTGCAGTAGGGAAAGAAGCCAATATGATGCAAGGCAAGACCCATGAAAACATAAAAACCATTCGTCCACTTAAAGATGGGGTTATTGCTGATTTTGATGCTTCCGAGAAGATGATCAGTATGTTTATTAAAAGTATTCCTGCATTAAAGAAAAGAATGTTTACACCTGCATTGCGAATGGTAGTTTGTATACCATCTGGTATTACAGAAGTGGAAATGCGAGCGGTGAAAGAATCGTGTGAGCGTGTGAACGGTAAAGAAGTTTATCTTATCCATGAACCGATGGCTGCTGCAATTGGTATCGGAATTGATATCATGCAACCCAAAGGAAATATGATTGTAGATATTGGTGGAGGTACAACCGAAATAGCAGTCATTGCGCTTGGCGGAATTGTTTGCGATAAGTCGGTTAAGATTGCAGGAGACGTTTTCACTAATGACATTGTCTATTACATGCGTACCCAACACAATTTATTTGTGGGGGAAAGTACGGCTGAAAAAATTAAGATTACGATTGGTGCTGCTTTAGAAGAATTGGAAACAGCGCCGGAAGATATGTCTGTTCAAGGTAGAGATCTACTAACCGGGAAACCAAAACAAGTAGAAGTTTCTTATCGTGAAATTGCAAAGGCACTAGACAAATCTATTCAGCGAATTGAGGATGCAGTAATGGAAACATTATCGCAGACACCACCTGAACTTGCGGCCGATATTTACAATACTGGAATTTACCTCGCCGGAGGAGGATCGATGCTGCGTGGTTTAGACAAGCGAATTTCGCAAAAAACCGATCTTCCCGTTTACATTGCAGAAGATCCTTTGAGAGCAGTTGTTAGAGGAACCGGTATGGCTTTGAAAAATATACCAAAATTCAGAAGTATTCTGATTAAATAAAGATTACACGAGTGAAATTCCAAATTCCAAAATAACAGACTGACCGTCACATTGGAATTTGGAATTTGATATTTTAAATATTACAAAACCTCATGCAGCAAATATTTATCTTCATCATTAAAAACAGCTATCGATTGCTGTTTTTGCTGCTTTTGGTGGTTTCTCTAGTCTTCACTATTCAATCTCATTCCTACCATCGCAGTAAAGTGATTAGTTCAGCGAATTTCCTAAGCGGTGGCGTATATGAAAGAGTCAACAATATCACCGAATATCTCAATCTAAAAGATCAAAATGAAGCGCTTGCTAAAGAAAATGCCGTGCTTAAAAGTATAATTTTCAACGGTAAAGACTCAACGGCAATCCCGAAGCTTGATACCATAAAAGGAGTTCGTAAAGCCGACATTATAGTTTCTAAAGTAATTCACAATTCTTACAATGTTTATGAGAATTATCTCACCATCAATAGCGGAAGTGCAGCAGGTGTTCGCCCTGATATGGGGGTTATCAATAGCTCCGGTATCATTGGAATTATAGACAAGACTTCTAAGAATTACGCCACTGTACTGAGTATATTGAATGTAAAATCTCAGATTAATGCAAAAATTAAAAAATCCAATCACTTTGGTTCGTTGGTTTGGAATGGAAAAAATACTGGTTTTGTGCAACTAATAGATGTCCCAAGATTAGCATCAGTTCGCAAAGGTGATACCATCGTAACCGGCGGACAGTCTGTAATATTCCCCGAAAACATTGGCATTGGTACCATCAACAATATTTACATAGACAATAAAACGAATTACTACACTTTAAACATAAAACTGTTTAATGATATGACTAATCTCGGTCATGTTTATATCATTAAAAGCAAAGACAGAGAGGAAATTTTGAACTTGGAAAAGAAAGAAAGTGAATAGTACTATTTTGGTCAATATCGCCCGATTCCTCCTGCTATTAATGGCTCAAATTCTCGTTTTTAACAACATGGATTTCTTGGGTTATATCAATCCTTTTCCTTACATTTTATTTATTATTCTTTATCCTGTTAACGGGAACAAAATGGGACTTTTACTAGCTAGTTTCCTGCTGGGTTTAATTCTGGATATGTTTTGCAATTCGGGTGGTATTCACGCTGCAGCATCTATCATTTTGGCTTATTACAGACCGCTAATCTTCAAATTCTCCTTTGGTTTGAGTTACGAATATCAAACTGTGAAACTCAATGATGTTCTCACTCCCGAACGATTTTCCTTTCTTTTGATTGCAGTGGTATTGCACCATCTTGTTCTATTTATCCTGGAAGTTTTCCGCTTTAGCTTCTTTTTTGAAATCATACTGAAAACCATCACAAGTGCAATATTTACTTTATTGGTATGTATTCTCATCATTTATCTAATAAAGCCGAATAAAAGATGAGAAAAGTACTATTACCTACGATCATCATTATCGCGACAATTTTGCTGGTTTTAAGGTTATTTTACTTGCAAATTATCGACGACTCATTCAAATTAAAGTCAGAGAATAATGCAATAAAGATACAATACGATTATCCTGAGCGGGGCTATATCTACGATAGAAATGGCGTGCTCCTTGTGGCAAATCAGCCTTCCTACGATATCATGGTTATCCCTAAGGATATGAAAAACATTGATACTTTAGAATTTTGTAAGCTTTTGCACATTTCCAAAGAAGACTTTATTAAAATCATCGCCAAGGCAAAAGTATACAGCCCTAGGTTGCCATCTGTTTTTCTTCCTCAACTCAACAAGCTTGAATATGCGGCGTTTCAAGAAAAGATTCGGAAATTTCCGGGCTTTTACATTCAGAAGCGTTCTCTTCGTGACTATCAAGTAAATTTTGGAGCCAACGTATTCGGTTTCATTACGCAAGCTAACGAGCGAACAATCGCAAAAAACCCCTATTACAACAGCGGTGATTTGTTAGGAAAACAAGGTGTTGAGGAAAGTTACGAGACTATTTTACGCGGAATAAAAGGAGTGAAGTATATTCAGAAAGACAAATACAACAGAGAAATTGGTTCTTATAAAGAAGGCAAATACGACACAATTGCCGTCCAGGGAAAAGATATTCATCTCTCTATCGACGCTGAACTTCAAAAATATGGAGAGGAATTGATGGTGAATAAACGCGGTGGTATTGTTGCTATCGAACCAAAAACAGGTGAGATTCTCGCTTTGGTAACTGCACCTTCTTATGACCCCGCTATTTTAGTGGGAAGACAAAGATCAAGGAACTACACCAAATTATACCACGACTCTATTGCAAAACCTTTATATGACCGTGGACTCTTAGCAGAGTACCCGCCAGGATCACCTTTTAAGATTCTAACGGGTCTCATAGCCCTGCAAGAAAAAGTTATTGATGAAAACACAACCGTATATTGCAGACACGGTTTCAGTTATGCGCGAGGTAGATTTATGAAATGTCACTGTCATGGTGGTGCGCAACAATTACATCGTGGTATTTACGAGTCGTGTAACGCCTATTTCGGAACGATTTATATGAAGACAATCAATAAATACGTGCGTCCTGCAGATGGTGTTGACGTTTGGAGCAGGCATTTGAAAAGTTTTGGACTAGGAGAATTTATGGGTTATGATCTTCCGACCGGTCGTCGTGGAAAAGCGCCTACTTCAAAAACCTACAAAAGAATCTATCCCAACGGTGGCTGGAGAAGTACCGCTATTGTTTCTAATGCAATTGGCCAAGGCGAAGTTCTAATGACTCCAATTCAACTGGCAAATATGATGGCTACTGTGGCCAATCATGGTTATTATTATACTCCCCATATCATCAAATCAATAAAGGGGCAGCAAATAGATCAAAAATATCGAACGAGACACGTCACAACAGTGGAGAGAAAGTATTTTCAACCAGTTATTGACGGTCTTTACGATGTATACAATTTAGGTACTGCACACGCACTGCAAGTTGAAGGTATACAAATCTGTGGAAAAACAGGAACAGCAGAGAACTACACGAAAATTAACGGCAAGCGAGTAAAATTGCAAGACCACTCGATTTTCGTGGCTTTTGCTCCGAAAGACAATCCAAAAATCGCTATTGCCGTTTTAGTAGAAAATGGTTATTGGGGAGCACGCTGGGCTGGACCGATAAGCAGTTTAATGATCGAAAAATATATTCGCAAAAAAATCACTCGGACCGATTTGGAGAAACGTATGCTTGAAGGTAGTTTGCAAGGCGAGTATGCAAAATATACCGGAAAAAAAGTTGTTGACAGCCTTACCCTGAAACCAAATATCGCTAGCCCGGAAGAGGCAACGGAAAATTAATTGCAATGAAAAACCAAAGTGTAACCAACAATCTTGATTGGATTAGTGTAATAGCTTACGCTGTTCTGGTGATTCTTGGTTGGTTAAATATTTATTCTTCATCTTTATCATTGTCGGAAGATGGATTCAGCTTAGACTTTAGTCAATTTTATGGTAAGCAGCTATTTAGCATTGCTCTTGCTGTGCCTCTTATCTTTATTGTTCTCTCCGTTGAAGCAAAATTTTATGAAAAATTTGCCAGTATCATTTATGTTGTTGGATTGCTCGCGCTTGCGGGGTTGTTTGTATTTGGAAAGACTGTGAAGGGACAAGCAAACTGGTATTCTTTTGGTGCTTTTGGTTTGCAACCCTCGGAATTTGTGAAAGCAGCAACTTCTCTAGCACTAGCCAAATACCTCAGCGATGTACAAGTCAACCTCAAGGAGATGAATAGGCAAATACAAGCCATAGGGATTTTCTTCTTGCCAATGCTTCTTATTGTTGTTCATGACCCTGGAAGTGCCCTTATATTTACGGTTTTCTTTTTCGTGCTTTACAGAGAGGGTTTACCTCCGTGGTATTTATGGACTGGCCTAATTGCCGTCGTCTTATTTTTTCTATCACTACTAATTAAGCCGTGGGCAGTTATTTTGATTGCTTTTACTATCACGGTGCTTGTCTACTACAGAAGTCGAATTGTTGATCGCAACATTATAGCAAGTGCAATAGTAATGATTCTCATTTCAGGTTTTGTTTTCTCTGTTGACTATGTATTTGAATCCGTATTTAAACAACATCACCGTGATCGATTTAATATTCTTTTGGGTAAGGAAGTGGATATGAAAGGTATTGGCTACAACACCAATCAATCTGAAATAGCAATTGGTTCAGGCGGTTGGTTTGGTAAAGGATATTTGGAAGGAACTCAAACCAAGGGCGGTTTTGTTCCGGAGCAGCACACCGATTATATATTTACAACCGTCGGAGAAGAATGGGGTTTTTTTGGATCATTAGTCGTCATTGCCTTATTCGTCGGGTTGATTTTTAGAATCATTTACCTGGCAGAAAGGCAAAAAACTAAATTCAGCAGAGTATATGGTTACTGCGTTGCTTGTATACTCTTCATTCACTTCTTTGTAAACATCGCGATGGTGGCAGGAATATTTCCGACCATTGGGGTGCCTTTACCGTTCTTCTCGTATGGGGGCTCAGGACTTTGGGGCTTCACAATCTTGCTATTTATTTTTCTAAAAATGGATGCCAACAAGGTAAATGAGTGGTAAATAAGATTTTACAAATTCTGAAGAAAATAGAAAACCTCAAAAATCAATAACAATTCTTGAGGTTTTTTTCGAAAAAATAAACTGTCTTCCTAAGACTTAACCACTTTATCTTTCTTGATTTTGTTGTCTACGGGCTTCTTTATGATTCCTTTTGGTTGTAAATCATCCAGAACATTGAGTGCTTCTTCAACGTAAATATCCTTTGATAAACTTTCGTGCCATCTTTCACGTTTTTCTTTCAATGACGAATCCTTTTTCATTTCTTCTTCCTCTATTGGTAAAGATTTAAACTCCAAAGTGTTCTTGTAATCTGCAATCGATTTGTATTTTTTTGCTTTTTCTTCGATTGATAATTGTTCTGCTTTAAACTGATTGAAATTAAGGCTATAAACGCTCTCTTTGTTGCGTTGATCAATCCACTTTGCATTTTCATCTATCAATTTAAACTTTTCATTATTTGAAATTCGATTCTTGCTATTATCAATTGCAGCATCAAAATTGCTTTGCTTATCCCAAAACTTAAACTGCGCCGGATCTATCTTGTCCCAAGGCATGGCATTTTCTATATCGCGTTCTCCCATTTTTAGGTATGCGTAGCGATCCGGAATCGTAACATCACTGCTAACGCCTTCCAATTGCGTGGATCCACCCGTAATCCTGTAAAATTTCTGAGTTGTAGTCTTCAGTGCACCAAGATCACCTACGTTACTACCGCGTACGAATTGATTTAAATCAATAACATTCTGCACAGTCCCTTTCCCATATGATTGTTTACTACCAATCACAATACCTCTGCGGTAATCTTGAATAGCGGCAGCAAATATTTCTGATGCCGAAGCTGAAAAGCTATTCTGCATCACCACCAATGGACCGTCCCACTGAATCTTTTTATCTTTATCATAAAGGACTTCCCTGCTTTTGCCAGCTGACTTAATTTGAACTACTGGTCCGTCTTCGATAAACAATCCAACGATATCTACAACTGTCTTCAGTGATCCTCCACCGTTATCTCGTAAGTCCATGATGATACCTTGAACGCCATCATTTTTTAATCGCTCTACTTCTATCGCGACATCTTTCCCGGCGTCACGGCTATCATTGTTCTCAAAATCAATGTAAAACTTAGGCAAATAAATGATTCCGTATTTCACACCATTTTTCTCCACCACACTCGACTTTGCATAAGTTTCTTCAATCTCAACGATATCTCTGATGATGGATATAATTTTAATTGTTCCGTCAACTTTCTTAACTGTTAATCGAACCTCTGTCCCTTTTGGCCCTTTTATCTTTTTCACCACATCATCCAAATGCATCCCGACTACTTCAACCGCCTCTGCATTACCTTGAGCTACTTTCATGATGACATCTCCTGATTCTAGTTCTTTTCCTCTCCATGCCGGTCCACCGGAAATAAGTTCAGTAACTTCAGTGTAATCATTCTTTTTTTGCAAACGAGCACCAATTCCTTCTAATTTTCCGCTCATACTGACGTCAAATCTCTCCTTTTCATCTGGTGGAAAATAGTTGGTGTGTGGGTCAAAACGCGTAGCAATTGCATTTACAAATACAGAAAACCAATCGTTTTGATCTAAATCTTCAATAAAATCGAAATACTCGTTTAGCGACTTTAGCGAACTTTCTCTGGTTTCTTTCTCCAATTGCTCGAATGACTTTGGTGGACTACTATCTGTAACCTCATCTGACTTTTTATTCTCGGCTTTGTCCTTCTTTTCAGGAACAACCCCATTTTTCTTGTCTTCCTGCATTTTGATTTTATCTACTAATGATGAAAGTGTAGACAATTTGATTTGCTTGCGCCATTTTTCTTTTAATTCCGACTTGCTCTTAGCGTAAGGCAATTTCTCATAGTCGGTGTTGAACTCCTCCTTGACATTGTAGTCAAATGGTTTGTCTAATATTTCCTTGTAAAAATCTTTGCTTTCATCTAACCTTTTCATCAATCGATCATAGGTCAGATTAAAAAAAGTCAAATCTTTATTTTTGATTTGATCATCAATTTGCATTTCATAAGCCGCAAATTCGTCAATGTCAGACTGTATGAAGAAACGTTTTGATGGGTCAAGCGCCTCGATATAATCATGATAAACGCCCTTAGAAAAATTATCATCAATCAAAGCAGGATCATAGTGACCTCGTTCTATCACAAAAGTCAATAATTCTAAGAGCATCTTGTCCTTCTCAGGATCTCCTTTGGGTTTTAAGACACTCTGGAACGCTAGCAAACTCAATGAAACAAGTAATACTAACAGGATTAATTTATAATTCCTTTTCATATATTTAAATAAAAGGTTCATCAATTTTTTTGAACTAAAGTAAACAAAATCAAAAATGCAGCTGATTTTAACTGCCTAATTTTTTGTTAAAGATGCTAAAGTAATAACTTCCTACCAAAAAAGCTTATTTTTGTGCGGAATTAAACGAGCCGCTCTACTATTAAGATAGCATTACGGCTTATTATCAGGATTCCTAGCCCTGATGGCAATGGCATCCTTTTGTGTGTCATTGCGAGGAACGAAGCAATCACACAAAAGATAGAATGGACAGCAGGAATAAGCTCCCAAAAGAAAATATCATGACCAGACCGCTAATTTTAGTAACCAATGACGATGGCATTTCTGCACAAGGAATCAGAACATTAATTGCCGTTATGGCCGAAATTGGAGAAGTTGTTGTCGTGGCGCCAGACAAGCCTCAAAGCGCCATGGGACATGCTATAACCATCAATAACACACTGTATTTGAACCGCACATCAGCCGATGGTGCCGAAATCGTTGAGTATGCTTGTTCCGGCACTCCTGTTGACTGTGTGAAGCTTGCTGTCAACGAAATACTGAA
>CANHBE010000095.1 GCA_947458575.1 Flavobacteriaceae bacterium
ATTTGAGAGACAAAATAACAACTATATTTCATTCATTAGAAATAAAATGGCAATAATTATTACTTATCTACTATTCAAAATGCCTGCTTAAGAAGAATTGCGACAGTTGCTACATGACGGAGCATCGTTGAAGACCAAGTACTAATTTACACCAGCATCAATGCGACATTGCAATACATAACACACTAATTCTGGCGCCAGGAATCTTCAATAGTGCTTTCCCGCATGCTTCAATAGTCGAACCAGTTGTTAATACATCATCAATTAAAAGAAAGTGTTTGTTGTGATCTTCCACGTTAAATGAGGCTTCAAATAGCACATCGTCATTAAGCTCTGTTCGTTTTAATAAGTTTTTTGATGTTTGGGTTTTGGTATATTTTCTTCTAAAAAGCAGTTTGTCGTTGTATGCTATTTTTAGTTGGGTTGATAGCGAGTTTCCAAAAGTGGTTACCTGATTGTACCCTCTTTCTCTGAACTTCCTTTTATGGAGAGGAACGGGTATGATTTCGTCAATCTTCGGAAGCACACCTGTTGTAATAAGTTCGTGAGCATACCACTCTCCTAGTAGACCTCCAATTTCTTCATGACCTTTGTACTTAAGATTATGAATCAACTGCTGAACAATTCCCTTCTTGTGGTAGTAAACAAAGGTAGCCGCGAATTCTACTGGAATTTTACCATAAAATTTTTTAAATGCTTCGTTATCTGGCTGTAAATGATGAAGCGTTAAGGGTAGTTCATGTCGGCAGTTGGTGCAAATTATAGATTCATTAGAAAGTAAGATTCCACGGCATCCTAAGCACACCTTTGGGAAGAACAAATTGAGCATATTTTTTAACATCTGTATGGCTTTTATTCGATAAAAGTATAAAATTCTTTTTTTAGTTAATTTTTTATTTGATGATGTGCATCCAGTTTTTATATTTTTGCACCACTATGGCAAAACAAGAAGATTTATTTAAGAATGTAGTTTCCCATGCTAAAGAATATGGGTTTATTTTTCCCTCCAGCGAAATTTACGACGGACTAAGTGCAGTATATGATTATGCGCAAAATGGAGTTGAATTAAAGAAAAACCTCAGAGAGTATTGGTGGCGAGCCATGGTTCAATTGCATGAGAATATTGTTGGCCTTGATGCTGCTATTTTGATGCATCCGACAACTTGGAAGGCTTCAGGACACGTTGATGCGTTTAATGACCCTCTCATTGACAATAAGGACTCAAAGAAAAGATATAGAGCTGATGTTCTAATTGAAGAATACGCCGAGAAACTGCATCAGAAAGCTGAAAAAGAGATTGAAAAGGCAAGTGCTCGCTACGGTGACGTATTCAACAGAGAAGAATTTATTAATACAAACCCCCGAGTGGTAGAATATCTTTCCAGGAAAAAGGAAATTCTCGAGAGAATGGCCAAATCATTAGGAGAGGAGAATCTTAGTGATGTTAAGTCGCTTATTGAGGAACTCGAAATCGCTGATCCGGAAACTGGGTCTCGAAATTGGACAGAAGTTAAGCAATTTAATTTGATGTTTGGAACAAAGCTTGGAGCTTCAGCTGAAAATGCCATGGATTTGTATTTAAGACCGGAGACTGCCCAAGGAATTTTTGTCAATTTTCTCAATGTGCAAAAATCAGGTAGAATGAAGATTCCGTTTGGTATTGCACAAACAGGAAAGGCATTTCGAAACGAAATTGTTGCCCGACAGTTTATATTCAGAATGCGTGAATTTGAGCAGATGGAAATGCAATTCTTCGTAAAGCCTGGAGAAGAAATGAAGTGGTATGAGTACTGGAAATCAACTCGGTTGAATTGGCATTTGTCATTAGGCCTTGGCAAAGAAAACTACCGGTTTCACGATCATGAGAAATTAGCACATTACGCTAATGCCGCTGCGGATATTGAATTTAACTTCCCTTTTGGATTCAAGGAATTGGAAGGCATTCATTCTCGAACAGATTTTGATTTAAAGGCGCATGAACAGTATTCTGGCAAAAAGATGCAGTATTTCGACAATGAAACAAACAATAATTACACCCCGTATGTGGTAGAAACTTCTGTTGGTCTGGATCGTCTGTTTTTAGCAGTGTTTTCTAATTCGTTGAAAGAGGAATTACTAGAAGATGGATCAACAAGGACTGTGCTGAAGTTACCCACTGTATTGGCACCAACCAAGGCTGCGGTTTTACCTCTTGTGAAGAAGGATGGATTGCCGGAAGTTGCCAAGCGTATTATTGACGAACTAAAATGGGATTTTAATGTTGCATATGACGAGAAAGATGCCGTCGGTAGACGATATCGAAGACAAGATG
Source organism: Flavobacteriaceae bacterium (assembly GCA_947458575.1). Classification (GTDB taxonomy): domain Bacteria; phylum Bacteroidota; class Bacteroidia; order Flavobacteriales; family Flavobacteriaceae; genus Flavobacterium. Next base: position 2,312 of record CANHBE010000095.1, read on the forward strand.
CTTTGGGAACACCATTTTGCATCACAGTCGATCATCAAACTCTGGAAGATCAAACAGTAACAATTAGAAATCGTGACACAATGCACCAAGACAGGGTGGCAATCGCTGATCTTAAATCTATAATCGATAAAGAAGTATCAATGAGAAACTGGCTGATGAAAGTCGGATAGTTTCATTTTTTTGTAAAAAAGGGCTTGCTTTAATCGCAAGCTTTTTTTATCCGAAACACGAAATTATTTTGTTGGTTTCTTACTTCTTCATCAATTGTAACCATTGCAAAAGTTGAAGTTTGTTGCTTTCATTTGGGTTATCATTTTTTTGATACGTTGATTCTATAATTTCACTTCTTTGGACTAAATTTTCTCTGTTTTCAAATGTTTTGTCATTCTTCTGCATGTATAGTTTGATTCTCTTAATCATGTACCATGCTGACTTTTGAGTAACGCCCAATTCATGACCGAGGTCAACAGAGTTTATCTTGCTGTCTTGCCTCGAAATAATCCAAATCGCCAAGAACCATTTCCGCAGATCTATTTTTGTGTCGTGAAATAATGTTTTGGTCTTTACATTAAAGTACTTGCCTGAAGTACGACATTTGTATTTGTTATTCTTGCAAACGTAGGTTTTAGAATTATTCGAAAATGGACTAATAATAGAACTATTCCAACGCAATTTTTCCAAATAATCAATACAATCTTTTTCACTTGAAAAGGCTTGGAGCAGTTGTTCTTTATTTTGAAAGTCAAGAAAAAGCATGGTTTATAAGGTTGCAAGCAAAGCTAAGTAATTTTGTGTAATTAAATACTAAATAGAGTATATTTTTTTTCGTTAGTGAAGTCTGTCCACTTGCATTGCCGCACATCATCGGCTTTTTTTGCAATTCGTCAAATAATGTTAACAATGAAGAAGAAACTATTAACAATTTGCATATTCAAACGATGAAAAGAATTAAATTAGCGACTGTTTTAAAAACGCCATATTTTTTATTGTGTTATTAAACCCCCAAACCTACAATTAGATTCTTTCTCGGACCTATTTGATGCTTGACTAAACCCAATTAGTTAAAGCTTAAATGAAAAACACTTTCATTATTATTGACGATGAAACAGATAGTATTCTTAAAACGTTGTCTATTGTGGCTCGTTTCAAGAGTCTGCATTTCGTAGCGTCCGCTTCCAGCTATGAGGAAGGATTAGATTTGATTCTAGAGCACCAGCCGTCAATAGTGTTTTTAGAAATTAATCCTAACAAGAAAGAAAGCGGCTTATCGTTGCAATTGATTAATGAATTGTATCGTTATTTGACCGTTATCCCAAAAATTATAGTAACTTCTTCTGAAAGAGACTTGGCTTATCAGGCCATTAAACATGGTGCGTTCGATTATTTATCAAAGCCGATAAATAGTAGTGACGTAAGAAAACTAATTTTTCGGTTTGAGAAGAATCTTTCGGCATCGTCATTTGCACAAGAATCCCGGGAGAATTCATCACAAGCTATAGAAGAACAAACAGTTTCTTTAGATTCAGCTCAAATAATTGCTGACCCAGTTGAAATTTATCATGGAGCAGAGACAGAAAAAAGTAGCGACGATAGTGAATTGAGAAATGGACAGGATGATGATCCTGTTGAGGCTAGTGAAATAATCGATAGGCAAGAACCAATAGTCCCCATTTTGGTTACAGAATCACAATCAGTAGCAGATAAAGCAGAAAAACCTTTAATCATCTGTGTGAAGTCATATGGAGATTATCGATTTATTGAAGCTAAAGACATATGCTATTTGCAAGCGGACAATAATTCTACTGATATTCACTTATTTAACGGAGAAATGATTACTGCTTTCAAGACACTTAAGCATTTTGAAAATGTACTAACCTTTCCATTTGTTAGGATTCATAACAGCTACATTGTAAATATTGACTATGTTTCACGTATTCATACCGGAAATTCTGTGTGCTACATAAAGAACACAACAATTAAATTGCCGTTCTCAAAGTCCTATAAAGAGAACGTCGATGCGATCATAACGAGCATCACAAAAGGCAATTATTTGGAGATTTAGCCTAAAACGTCAAATTCATCTACTCGAATTTGAACCTCATTCACTACCAAACAAATACCTTCTACCATAAACACCAGTAAAGACGAGGTGTAACGAGACATGCTGTATACTTTTACATCGTGAACTGAGCATTTAGTTCATTGATGTGAAACAAAAATTAACAACACATAAAAGTCTCAAATTATGAAAAAAACAATTTTAACATTCGGATTATTTTCGTTAATGATGGTATTGACGTCGTTTACGAGCCCAATTGGAGGAGGACAAACCGCAAACAGAACCAGATCAGTGGAGATTGGGGGAGGACAAACTGCAAACAGAACCAGATCATTGGAGATTGGCGGAGGACAAACTGCAAATAGAACGCGCTCCATTGAGATTGGGGGAGGTCAAACAGCAAATAGGTTAGTAGACATTGGTGGAGGACAAGTAGCAAATAGATAAAAAAAACTTCTTTTTTGATCAAATAATAATAATGAGAGGCTTTCACTATGAAAGCCTCTCATTATTTTTTTATTTTAGCTGCGTAAAATATTAAAATATTGAAAAGAAAATTTCAAATACTTTTTATTCCATTATTCTTCTGCATTAGCTGCAATAAGTTTAGTAATAATGTAGCCAAAACAGAAAAGAATACCGATAGTTTGTCAATTTACCTTTATTTCGTTCAGAAAGAATCTTTGCCAAAGTTCAATAGGATTAAATTTCTAGATAAAGCAATTTTAGAGATAAATAAAAAGGAAATTACATATAAATCTGGAGACGATTTAATGTTAATACTTGAAGTATGCTATAATCTGAAGGCCTACAATAGATTCAAGTCCGCTTACAGAATTGTCAATAATGAATTTGTCAAGCGTAAAGACACCTTAAATATTGGTAAGTCATTCAACTTAATGGGTAATTATTTTATAGACGAAGGTAAAAATGATAGTGCATATTTTTACCTTTTGAAAGCTGAAAGATTATTTATTAAAAAAAAGGATAGTTTAAGTTTAGGAAAGAATTACATTGACAAAGCCTTTGTTCAACTATATGAAAGTGATTATTCGAATTGTGAATTATCAGCAATTCAAGCCTTGAATTTTTATAAATATCAAAATAAAAAGCAAAAGGAGTATGATGCTTTTAACTTAGTTGGAATATGTTCGAATGAATTAAGGAACTTTGATAACGCAATCGCATATCACAAAAAGGCCCTTGATTATGTATACAGGTATAAAGAGATCAGAGATTCAAAAACACATTACAGATCAAGTACTCTTAATAATATTGGATATGTTTACTTGAACTTGAATAACTACGAGGAGGCGATAAACAATTTTAATAAAGCACTTTCCGAGAAGGATTTGCTAAAGGATAATCCATATGTATATTCAGCCATAATTGATAATCTTGCGTATGCAAAATTTAAGATTGGCGATTATAAAAATCTTCCTGATTTATTTTTTATTTCACTCCGGATCCGTGAAAAGAATAAGTTGTTTTCAGGAGTTGTTGCCAACAAAATTCATTTGTCCGAATTTTACGCGAAATTGAAAGATACAGTCAGTTCTCAAAAATTTGCAAATGAAGCTATGAATTTAGCTAAAACGACAAAAATATCAGGAGATATACTAGGGGCACTGAAACAATTGTCATTAGTTGAGCATAGGAATGCAGGAGAATACTCGAAGGAGTATATTAGAATCAGCGATAGTATTCAATTAGAAGAACGAAAATCAAAAGACAAATTTGCTCGTATTGCCTTCGAAACAGACGAAATCATTCAAGAAAAAGATAAACTCGCTGAGCAAAATCGAAACTTACTTTACTTTTTCTTAGGTACTTTATTTGTCGGCTTGTTGCTTTTTGTAATTCGAACTCAACGTGCCAAGAATCGCGAACTTTTGCTGAAACAACAACAACAAAAAGTGAATGAGGAAATTTATAACTTGATGATTTCACAACAGGCCACTATTGAAGAAAACCGGGTAAAAGAAAAGAAGCGAATCGCTCAAGAATTGCATGATGGAGTGTTAGGTAGGATGTTTGGAGCTAGACTCAACCTCGACAGTTTGAATAAGTTTACCGACGAAGAATCAATAAATAGCAGATTCAATTACTTAAACGAACTTAAAAATATAGAGCAAGATATTCGCGAAATATCTCACGATTTGAACAGAGAGAAATATGTCTTAATCAACAATTTTGTAGCGATAGTAACCAATTTGCTAGAAGAGCAAAGCAATTCTTTCGAACCAGTTCTCGTTTCTTCCGTCGATGAAAAAATTAAATGGGAACTGGTCAACAATAACATAAAGATTAATTTATATCGAATTATCCAGGAGTCTTTGCAAAATATAAATAAATATGCAGAAGCAAAGAATATAAAGGTTGAATTAAAATCGGTGGATGAAAATATTGTTCTGAATATTACGGATGATGGAGTTGGTTTCGATATCAATACCAAAAAGAGAGGAATTGGCTTACAAAATATGCAGTCAAGAGTTGAAGAGTGTTCAGGTACATTTGAAATTCATTCTAAAAAAGGAAAGGGGACAACAACAGTAGTCTCTGTCCCATTAGAAAAAAAGCTCGAAAAAGTATGAGATGAAATCAGCCACAAAAATTCTTATTATCGATGATCATCCGTCTATTATTGAGGGATATAAAAGCATATTCTATACCAAGTATTCGCCGGAGGAACTACTAATAGCAATTGCATTAAATTGTGAAAGTGCTTTTTTAACTTTAACAAAGCACCAGCATGAATTTGACCTAATTCTTTTAGACTTAGAACTTCCTCCCTTTCCACAAGAGAAGCTTTTTTCTGGGGAAGATTTAGCTATGCTAATAAGAAAGCAGAACAAACAAACAAAGATTATTATCTTGACTTCACATACTGAAGCTTTTGTTTTGTACAACATATCAAAAAAAATAAACCCTGAGGGAATATTAGTAAAGAGTGACTTCAAACCCGATGAGCTACTTCATGCGATGCAATTGGTGCTGGAAGAAAATTATTATTACAGTGCTACCGTCAAAAACGCAATTAAAGAAGTAGCAGTGCGAAATGATGCATTAGATTCTTATGATCGGCGCATTATATTGTTATTATCAAAAGGAATCAAAACGAAGAATATGCCAGAGCATATGGGGATAACCTTGAGTGCTATCGACAAACGTAAAGCACAAATTAAAGTCTTTTTTGATATTCAAAAAGGCAATGATGAAGACATTCTTCGAGAAGCGAAAAAAAGAGGACTGGTGTAAGTTTAACATTTTATGTAGAAAAACTGCATCGAATTTGTTCACGCAGTTTTGAAATTCAGCACAATATTTTTTTGCAATATAAATTCAATATCTTTTGGAAAACTTAAAATATTTGTTGATTTTTCTCTTCTTTTTCGGTTGCACCAAAGGGAAAAAAATTTCAGATTCAAGTAATCAAATAGACAGCATTAGCATTTTTCTTAGTAGAGCTGAAGACAACTCGTTGACAAACGCAACAAGAAAATATTATTGCAGAAGAGCACTTCATATTCTTAAAGAACAGCCAAACGATTCAATAAAGAGGGAAAATATTTTTAGAATAGCAAGAAATTTCATTTTACTCAACGAGTGGACTTCCTTAAAGAGAGTATCTGACATTAGTTTAAGTCATGCTAGAGACGCAAACAATATTTCACATATAGCTCGAGCTTATCATTTTTTAGGATTATATCATAAAAATATAGAAGCTAGTGATAGTGCATTTTACTATTATTTGAAAGCAGAAAAGATTTTTGTAAAGCAAGGAGATGAGAAAAGTCTTGCAAAGTTATATCTTGACCAGTCGGGTCCTCAAATAGATGTTTTTGATATTTTTGGAGCGGAGCAATCAGGTATTAAGTCATTAAAATTATTTAGAAAAATTGGAGACAAACTAGGGGAATATGATGCCTTAATTAATTTGGGAATCATCTATAATTCAAGTGAGGACTATATTAAGTCGAACAGCTATTACTTTAAAGCTCTTCAATTAGTGGAAAAAGAAAATTATCCTGATAGTTTTTTTTTAAAGGAAATAGTGTTAAATAATATTGGCAACAATTTTTTATACGCGGGGAGTTATAGGAGAGCAGCTCCATATTTCATTAAAGCTCTTTCAAGCAATAACATTCGAAAAATCAATCCTAGGTTGTACTCGATAATTGTTGACAATCTTGCCTACTCAATGTTTAGAGCAAATCCAAATAACAAAGTGTCCCTTGATTTATTTCTTAGGTCCTTAAAAATAAAGGATAGTTTAAATCTGTACTCTAAAATAATTTACACACAGAACCACCTTTCAGAATATTATTTTGCAAATAAGGACATGAATAAATCGTTAAATTATGCAAAAAATGCTTTGAGTCTCTCGAGAGAAACAGGTAGGTACTATGATTTAATAGGTTCGCTAAAACAAATGTCAATAGTTGATAGTAAAAACTATAATCTCTATGCTAAAGAATATATTGACATCTGCGAAAGTCTATACAGAAAAAATAGAATCTCAAGAAATAAGTTCGCTGTTATCGCCTACGAAACCGAAGAACTCACAAATCAAAAAGATCAAGCAGTAAAGAGAAATTGGATTATTTCAATCTGTGCAGGTAGTTTAATTTTGATTTTGGTTTTGCTTTTTATCATCAAAATGCAGCGAGCCAGACAAAAAAGACTACA
>CANHBE010000096.1 GCA_947458575.1 Flavobacteriaceae bacterium
ATTCCGGTTGAAATATAGTTCTTGTCGTAGTCCATATCGCCCTTTTCATGCACTCCAAAAACTCTCAAATTGGTATACATGCCAAACTGAAGAAAGATTTCCATCATCGCAAGCACCTTTTCTTTGTCTTCAACAATAACTAAAGCTCTAGGCGATTCTTCGCCGGCTGCGACCAATTGTTGAATGACGTTGAGTCCGATTGTACTCGATTTACCTGACTTCGGAGGAGAAACAATGACACAATCTGCTCCACTTTTCAGGGTCGAAAACGTGTCTTGCTGAATTGGATTAGGTTCTGTTAATCCGAGTTCAATAAGTGCTGACTGCAGATTTGGATTTATTTTCTTTAGATTCATTTCTTTATAGAAAGTCTGCTGGCATGGCGTTTTCACCACAAGACCTAAAGACTATTATTTGTTTATGACAGCTAAGCTTTACTTACTGGCAAAAAGTTTTACATCGGTTTCGGAAATCTCACTTCCACCCAGAATAATCAATCGCTCTACCACATTCCGGAGTTCGCGAATATTTCCCGTCCAATCGTATTCTTGCAGCATTTTAATTGCTTCCTTGGTAAAAGTTTTCGGAGTCGTGCCTTGGTCGGACGCGATATTCTCGGTAAAATGTTCGATCAGCAGCGGAATATCGTCTCGTCTTTCGTTAAGCGATGGGACTTTAATCAAAATTACAGCTAGACGATGGTATAGATCTTCGCGGAATCGGCCGGCTTCAATTTCCTGCTTTAGATCTTTGTTGGTAGCTGCAATGACGCGCACATTGACTTTAATATCTTTATCTGCACCAACACGTTGAATAAGACTTTCTTGCAAAGCGCGCAATACTTTTGCTTGTGCAGCCAAACTCATATCACCTATTTCATCGAGGAAAATGGTTCCCCCATCGGCGGCTTCAAACTTTCCGGCTCGGTCACGAACAGCGGAGGTAAAAGCACCTTTAACGTGACCGAACAATTCACTTTCGATTAATTCGCTTGGAATGGCGGCACAATTTACTTCTATCAGTGGGAAACCGGAGCGTTCACTTTTCTCATGCAATTGATGTGCAACCAACTCTTTTCCAGTTCCGTTTGGACCGGTAATTAGTACTCTGGCGTCTGTGAGTGCGACTTTATCAATCATCAATTTGATATGATTCATTGGTTCGCTTTGGCCAATCATTTCATATTTTTTTCCGACGATTTTCTTGAGGATTTTATTTTCGACCACCAGTTGCTTTTTGTCGAGGGCGTTGCGAACAGTATTTAACAACCGATTTAAATCCGGCGGTTTTGAAATATAATCGAAAGCACCCAAGCGCATGGCATGAATAGCGGTTTCCATATCACCGTGACCCGAAATCATAACCATGGGTATTTCTGGTTTGATTTTTTTTACCGCTTCCAGCAATTCGATGCCGTCCATTTTTGGCATTTTGATGTCGCACAAAATCAGATCGTAATCACTGCTTTTTATTTTCTCGAGTCCCTGCACACCATCTAAGGCTTCGTCTACCTTATATGTGCTGCTCTCCTCAGATAGAATTTTGATGAGCACCCGACGAATAGACAACTCGTCTTCTATAACCAATATTTTCGACATAATTCTTGAATTGCTGGGCGCAAAGTTAGTGATAGTTTTTGAGTCGATGCATAACTACAAGAGTTGAATTTGTTTGCAACCTAGCCCCGATAGAAGCGGCATCCTTTTTCTAACCCTTTCAGAGTTTTGAACCCTTTCAGAGTTTTGAACCCTTTCAGAGTTTTGAACTCTGAAAGGGTTAGAAAAAGATACAGCGGATAGCGGGAATAGCTCCTAAAAAACACCCTTAGTACTTAAGCCATCTGTAAAGTTCTTTCCAAGTTGGTTTTTTGCCGTACATTAAGATTCCTACGCGATAAATTTTGGAAGCGAGCCACACGACACCGATAAAAGTACCGAAAAGAATTACCATGGAAAGTACGATTTGCCACCATGGAACACCAAATGGAATTCGCATGAGCATTACGATAGGAGAAGTTAGCGGCACCATGGAAAAAATTGTGGCAATGTCGCCATGCGGATCATTGATTACGGTGAAGAAACCAATGTATACGCCGAGAATTAGCGGCATGATAATCGGAAGTAGAAACTGTTGTGAATCTGTTTCGTTGTCGACTGCAGCGCCAATTGCGGCATAGAAAGAACTGTAGAGAAAATAACCTCCGATAAAGTATAAGATAAAGCAGACGATTATGGTTCCCAGTGGAAGATTCCACATTTCTTTCATATATAGTTGCACGGAAGACATTTGTGCTTGTGCTTGCTCCATAACTTCCGGTGGCACTTTAGCTGTTGGACCGGCATTCACTCCAAGAAAATACGAGCTCGCGAATAAGAGTCCAAGTCCAATAACCGCCCAAATCATAAACTGCAAAATACCTGCTAGAGATGTACCAATGATTTTTCCGATCATAAGTTGAAAAGGCTTGACAGAAGAGATAATAATTTCGACGATTCGGTTGGTTTTTTCTTCGATCACAGAGCGCATGACCATATTTCCGTAGATGATGATAAACATCATGATGAGATAGCCAAAGGCACCACCGATGGCAATTTTGATTTCGTTGAGTCCTTTGAGAGATTCTTCCCCGGATGATTTCGCTACCTTTATATTGACTTTAGCCTCTGCTTTTTGAATAGCTAGTGTGTCTAACTTGGCACTTTCAAAGTTTAATTTAGTGAGTTTTTTGGCGATGACATTTTCGGTTTCTGCGAGAAATGTGATGCTTGGACTATCATTAGACAGGTATTGAATTTCGTTTTCAAGTGTTTGAAAATTTGATGTTTTGGGTATAAAAATCAACCCTTCAAAAGTTTCTTGCACCAAGCTATCTTTCAAGACTTTTAAATCTACGTTTGACATATTGATGTAATGAAATTCGTCCGAGTTCTTGAATTCGGAGATGAATATTCCGGTTTCGTCATGAATTGCGATATCTTTCACATCTGCTTTGAGAGAACCAAGATAGCCGACAAATGCGGCAATACCGACAAACAGCAGTGGACTCAAAAATGTCATTACGATAAATGATTTATTGCGGACTTTAGCAATAAATTCTCTTTTGATAATCAGGGAAATTATACTCATCAGGAATTTCTAATTTTGAGTTACCGTTTGGATGAAAATATCGTTTACGCTAGGAATCTTTTCCATAAAGTGAGTTACTTGTCCGCGTTGCGTTAGCAATTGCAGCAGCGCATTTGGCAGCGCATTGCCGATATCGATTTTAAGTTTCAGTTCATCGTTCAATGACTTAAAGTCAGTTTGTGAAACCGTGAATTTTTGCGTAATATCATACATCAATCCTTCAACGTTGTCGGTGAGTATGCCCACTTCAAAACTATTGGTTCTATATTGCTTTTTGACGTCAGTTAATTTGCCTTCTATGAGTTTATTGGATTGATGGATTAGCGCGATATCATCGCATAGTTCTTCTACGCTTTCCATCCGATGGGTAGAAAAAATAATGGTTGCCCCTTGTTTTTTGAGTTCAAGGATTTCGTCTTTAATAATGTTCGCATTGACGGGATCAAATCCGGAGAACGGTTCGTCGAAGATCAGTAATTTAGGTTTATGTAAGACACATACTACAAATTGAATTTTCTGTGCCATTCCTTTTGAGAGTTCCTGAATTTTCTTGTTCCACCAGCCTTGAATTTCGAGACGGTCGAACCAATACTTCAATTGAACAGTTGCTTCAGCTTTTGACAGCCCTTTCATCTGGGCTAAGTAGAGACATTGTTCACCGACTTTCATCGACTTGTATAAGCCTCGTTCCTCTGGTAAATAGCCGATAGACTGAACGTGTCGGGGTTGCAGTCTTTCACCGTCGAAGGTAACCGTCCCTTCATCAGGCATTGTAATTTGATTGATTATTCTGATTAAGGAAGTCTTTCCTGCACCATTTGGACCTAGCAGTCCATAGATACTGCCTTTGGGAACAGTTAATGAAACTTTATTTAGGGCAACATAATCTCCATATTGTTTGACTACGTTCTCAACTTCGAGAATATTACTCATGCTTTGCTTTTTTTTGATTTGATGGCTTGTTCCGGTGGCTAACAAAATTAGGCAATTAGTAAAGATACTTGACTATATGTTACAAAAAACCCACCCTTGTTTGCACAAGGATGGGAAAAATTGCTATGAAAAAGAAATACTAGTTACCTAGTAATATTCAAATGTAAAATATTTTTTTAATCTAAGAAAACATATCCTTAACTTTTTCAAAAAATGATTTATCGGTCTTTTCCGGACGAGGTATGAAGTTCTCATCGTTAAGATTCTTCTCAAAAAACTGTCTTTGTTCTTTATTGAGTGTTTTGGGTGTCCAGACATTGATATGTACAAGTAAATCTCCGGTACCATATCCATTCAGACTGGGAATTCCCTTGCCTTTCAGTCGCAGAATCTTACCTGATTGTATGCCTTCTTCCAATTTGATTCGCACTTTTCCATTGACAGCTTCAATATCTTTCGAAACACCCAGAGCAGCCTCCGCGACACTGATATAAAGATCAAAATGAAGATTTTCTCCTTCACGTTTTAGAAAAGGATGTTCCGTTTCTTCAATAGCAACAATCAAATCACCCGGTACTCCATTGCCTGGTGCATCGTTTCCTTTGTTGGAAACTTTCAGTTGCATCCCGTCGACAACACCTGCCGGTATCTTGATAGATACTGTTTCGTCTTCTAAGATCATACCTTGAGCGTCAGCATTGGCAGGCTTTCTATCAAGAATTTGTCCAGATCCGGAACAAGTTGGGCAGGTTGAAGCGGATTGCATTCTACCCAAGATAGTGTTTGTTACGCGCATTACCTGACCTTGACCGTTACAAGTAGAGCAAGTCTTGTAGGTTACTCCTGCAGCTTGAACCTTACGTTTTACTTTCACTTTCTTTTCTACGCCATTGGCTACTTCATCTAAGGTCAGTTTCACTTTGATGCGCAAGTTGCTTCCTTTCATTCGACGTTGACCACCTGTACTGCCACCAAAACCGCCACCAAAAGCACCTCCGAAAATATCTCCGAATTGACTAAAGATATCTTCCATATTCATACCGCCGTGACCACCGAAACCTCCTGAGCCGTCAAATGCTTGATGACCATACTGATCATATTTTGCTTTCTTTTGCGGGTCGCTTAACACTTCGTATGCTTCAGCAGCTAATTTGAAGTTTTCTTCTGCTTCTTTATTTCCGGGATTCTTATCAGGGTGAAATTCGATTGCTTTCTTGCGATACGCCTTCTTTATTTCTGCCTCAGAAGCACTCCTAGAAACACCTAAAACTTCGTAAAAATCTTTTTTCATGTTTAATATTTTTCAACAAACTTTGATTTGCGCTTTCGTTGCAAAACCGCTTGTGTCTTAATTGCGAATTTTTATAGAATTAATTTCCAATGACAACTTTAGGAAATCGAATAATTTTGTCGCCTAATTTGTAACCTTTTTCTATGACATCAACAATCTTTCCTTTCAGATTCGGACTAGGAGCCGGGATTTGAGTGATGGCTTCTGCGAAATCCGCATTAAAGATATCACCGACTTTCACTGCAACTTCTTCTAACCCCTTTGCAACTAAAGTTGACTTTAGTTTTTCATAAATTAGTTCAACACCTTGCAACATGACTTCATCTCCTGATTTTTTAATTTCGATCAAAGCTCTGTCAAAATCATCCAAAACTGGCAACATGGCTTGGAGTACTTCTTGGTTGGCAGTCTTAAATAAATCGATGCGTTCCTTTGAAGTACGTCTTTTGTAGTTTTCAAATTCAGCAAAAAGTCTTAAAAACTTGTCTTTTTCATTGGCGAGATCTTCCTCTAATTTCTGTTCAGCAGTTAAATTGTCAGAGGATTCGAGGGCTTCCTCGTGGATCTCAGGCGCAACTTGGTCAACAATCTCTTCTTTTTCGTTGTTCTCAGTGGTCATTTTACTTTTACTTTTAAAGATATTTTTTATCATTTGTCGCCGCTAGATTACAAAAGTATTGCCATTTGTCAAATAGTGTCAAATTGTCATTCCATTATTTTTCTCATTTAGATTCACTTGCTAGTTGACCAAACATTGCCTTCGGATATCAATTTAAGGAAGCAATAAAAAGTTAAAATAGAAAAATAATGAAAAAATTGTGGCGAAAACGATTTCTTTTTCTTTATATTTGATTCCCTGATAAAAAAAGGAAAAGGCAGCGTTAAGCTATCAAAAATTATTAATTCACAAGAATCATAAAAAAACTCCGCTTGCTAGGCGGAGTTTTTTGTTTCAAGTAAATCTTTAAGTGCAAGGTCTATCGTTCCGTAACGAAATTGAAAACCAGCACTAATTGCCTTTTCAGAACTGATCTCCTTATCGGAAAAAAGCAATTCGTGCATGTCTCCCAAAATGAGTTTCATCATAAATTTGGGGATACCCGGAAGCCAAAGTGGTTTGTTCGTTGACTTGGCAATTTTCTTTGTAAGATCATTATTTGATACGGAATCCGGTGCCACAGCATTGTATGCGCCTTCCCAAACATTTTTAGCTGCGAAATAATACATTGCCGCTAAATCTTTGACATGAATCCATGACATCATTTGTTTTCCATTTCCGAAAGTTGCACCCATGCCCCATTGAATTGGTTTGAGCATTTCAGCTAATGCACCTCCCTCGGCAGCTAATACAATTCCGGTTCGCAACTTGCATGTTTTAATGCCCAGATTTTCAAATCTATCAACACTTTCCTCCCATTTTACCACCAAATCAGCGAGAAAACTGCCGTCTGAAACTGCTTCCGATTCATTGTAACGTTTCCCTGATTTATTGGGATAGATAGCCGTTCCTGATGCAGAAATTATATGCCGAACCTGATGTGGTTGATCCCTTAATAACTTGTGAAGCAAATTAGAAGCAAAAATTCTGCTTTCTATGATTTCTGTTTTATATGCAGCTGTCCAGCGCTTTGATATACTGGCACCTGCCAGGTTTATTATGATGTCAACATTTTGTATGCACCGCTCATCAATAATTCCCTTTGACGGATTCCAAAAAAAACCATGAAAACCATCGCGGTTTTCAATTTTGTTTTTGTCGGTTGTCAAGTAATTTACATCAACATTATTTTTCTGAAGAAGCTTTACTAATTTCTTTCCCACCAATCCCGTTGCTCCTGTTATTAAGATTTTCATTTGATTTTTTCTTCAAAAATAATACAATGAAGGGCTCCCCAAATGAAACTTAGGTTCAATTTAACTACTGTCGAAAAGCTAGCTTTTGATTTTAATAGTCCAATTAAACTTCATTTCAGCGACCACTTCACCTTTTTCATTAGTTCCTGTTGAATGCAAAACTATGATTTGGCCCTGACCTGATTTGATAGCGTCTTGAACGGCAGAGAAAACTTTTTGTCCTTCATCACAAGTAAAAAAAATTCTTCCCGTTGCTTTCTTGCTGAAGATTGAACTAGAAGCGGCAACCAACATTGATATGTCTTGCCCAGATTCCTGTATAGCCTGCATAACCAAAACGCCAGTTGAAAGCTCAGCAGCCATTGCTTGAACTGCAAAATACAGTGAATTAAAGGGATTTTTATTGAACCAATTGTGTTTTACAGTTGTTACACAATGATGTCTGTTAACCGAACGGAGGCGAACACCACACCAAAAAGCTGAAGGCAATTTGAAAAACAAAAACACATTAATCCTAGATGGCGAAAGAAGCATAAACACTGATTTTATTGCTAAATATAGGGATAATATTCTTAATACCTTCCTGTCTTTAAATGTTAATATTATGTTAATTATTAGTACTTTGCAATACACACTACTTGTTTTTAGATATATATTTGCATTAGAAATTACTATATACTTTTAATCATGGAATCAAATTCAAACAACAGTACTGCAGCATTCATCAACTTAAGTACTCTGAGTCAATACTTTATCCCTTTTGGAAATTTCATTTTTCCGATTATCATCTGGGGTGCCAACAAGGCAAAATCAACATATATCGACGAGCAAGGAAAACAAACTATCAATTTTCAACTTAGTTTATTCCTTTACACTTTGATTTTAGTAATGGTAGCAATACCAATTGTTGTGATTGCTTTTTTCAACAATATTAGTTTTGATACATTCATCAGCAATGAAGAAGTGCTTGTAGAAAACTTTGATTTTAGCAATATGACTGCTGCACTAACAATTGCGCTTTGTGCTATCGCTCTTTTGATTGCACTGAAAATAGCAGAGTTTTTTCTTATTATCTACGCTTCTTTAAAAACATCAAACGGAGATAACTTCAAATATCCATTTACAATCAAATTTATCAAGTAGTTTCAATCAAATCAATCATCAATCAAAAAACGAAATCATGTTAAAAATCATCACAACGCTAACTTTATTCCTCATCGGAATTTTAGCAAAAGGACAAGTTACAGAAACCAGAACAGTATCATCATTTTCGAAGGTAAAAGTACATGACGGAATTGAATTAGTTTATTTACAGGGCAACAATCCATCGATTCGAATTGAAGCCGATAATCAAGCCACTGTAAAAAACATCATGACGAAAGTGAGTAAAGAAACGCTTACTATCAATGTCTGTGAAAACTAAAAAACAAATCAATGAGATGCCAAGAGCAAAGGTTTACTTAACTGCAAAGAATCTGGATCAACTAACCATCGACGGCAACGCACAAGTCACAATTGCTGAAGAGTTACACACGAAAAATATGAAGATAATGCTGAATTCCGATGGATGCCTAAAGGGAAATTTGAAAATTGAAAACATCGCTTCTCTGCACGCTGGCAAAAACGCTAAATTTGACGGTAAAATTGAATCTGATAGATTTACTGGTGATTTTCAAAACAATTCGAAGATCAACTTAACCGGCAGAAGTCATGAAGCCATAATGGAGACATCACACACTACTGTATTAAACGCCAGAAACTACACAACAAAAGAAATTACTATTAGATCCTTCGGAAATTCTGTTGCAGCCATCGGTGGTTATTCTATGCTTTCGGTAGAAGTTGCAGATCA
>CANHBE010000097.1 GCA_947458575.1 Flavobacteriaceae bacterium
CACCGAAAAGAACTACAGTAATTTTTTTCCGAGCGCATTTATTACCTATGAACTCAATAGTACGACCAATATTTCAGCCAACTATAGCAAAAGAATAAACAGACCTCGAGACCGCTTTATCAACCCTTTTTCAACTTACTCGAGCAACGTTAGTTTCTTTGTTGGAAATCCAGATCTTGATCCGTCATTGTCAGATGTAGTTGATTTGGGCTTTTTGAAAAAATGGAAAAGCGTAACTTTAAGTACATCGCTTTATGTCAACCAAACAAATGGCAGTTTTCAAATTGTTAGAAAAGAAACGGGTAATTTTGTAAACGGAATTCCCGTGATTTTCAATACTCCATTTAACTTAGCTACAGATCAGCGAATTGGCTTTGAGTTTACCTTGAATTACTCACCATATAAATGGTTGCGATTCAATGGTAATTTCAATTATTTCTCAAACAAAACCGACGGAAAGTATACGTATAGAAACGCGGCAAATGAGCTGAAAACGATCGACTTCAACAATACAGCCACTACATGGTTTACGCGCCTTACTTCTAAAGTTTCTTTTCCGCACAAAATCGACTTTCAAGTCAACGGTACGTATAATGCGCCACAGCGAATTGCCCAAGGTAAATCAATCGGTGTTGGTAGCATGAATCTCGCCTTGAGCAAGGATGTCTTGAAAGATAAAGGTACTATCGCGTTTAATGTGAGTGATGTGTTTAACTCGCGAAAAAGAATCATGGACTTGAGTTTGCTCAACGTTGATTCATATAGCGAAATGCAGTGGCGCGTGCGACAAATCACTTTGTCTTTCACCTACCGTTTCAACAAACAGAAAACCGAACGTGAAAAACCGAAGCGCGAAGAAGGAGGAAGTGAAGATTTTCAGGGATAAAAAAAAGAAACTCGTTTGAGTTTCTTTTTTTTGACCTAATCTAGTTAGATGCCTCTTTTTTAGCCTTTTTCTCTTTGTACATTTCCCAAAGGTAACCTCCCACCCAATATTGAACGAAAGCCACCAAGAAAAACATCAACCAAAATCCCATAGTCAGGATGGTTAAGAACAACAAAAAGCCTAAATACTGTGAAAAATCAAACATGTTTTCCGGAATTTTTTTGATTTATACGCAAATGTAAGTGTATTATTTTTTCTTACCAATTAAATCCAAATCAATTTTTATAAAATAGTATTTATGCTTAATTTTGGGCAGCTTTTTAGGAGCTTCTTCCAGCTTTCGCCTTTATCTTTTTCATAACCCTGTCAGAGTTTTGAACTCTGACAGGGTTATAAAAAAGGATACCGGCTTAATCTGGGCTAAGGCATCTCGTAAACCGAGAACCGCGTGAGGGATAGAGGCTTTGTTTGAGCTCTTTTTGTGTTGGCGTTCAACACAAAAAAGCGAGTGCCGAAAGCCCGACCCTTGTGGTCACGCCCAAAAACAGAACAACCAATAAACGATTTCACGATTAAGCGATTAGACGATTAAACAAAAAAACGATTAACCACATAAACAACAACAATGGAATATAGAATTGAAAAAGACACCATGGGTGAAGTAAAAGTGCCAGCCGATAAATATTGGGGTGCGCAAACGGAGCGATCTCGGAACAACTTCAAAATAGGTCCATCGGCCTCTATGCCCAAAGAAATTATTGAAGGATTTGCCTATTTGAAGAAGGCTGCGGCTTATGCCAATTGCGATTTGGGTGTTTTATCTGCGGAGAAACGCGATGCCATTGGTGCGGTTTGCGATGAGATTTTAGCTGGAAAACTAGATGATCAGTTTCCATTGGTTATTTGGCAAACCGGGTCTGGAACGCAAAGCAATATGAATGTGAATGAAGTGATTGCGAATCGAGCGCAAGTCTTGGCAGGTTTCAAAATTGGTGAAGGTGAAGCTGTGGTAAAAGCCAATGACGACGTGAATAAGTCACAATCTTCAAATGACACTTTCCCCACCGGAATGCACATCGCAGCCTACAAAGCTGTCGTTGAAACTACTATTCCCGGTGTAGAAAAATTACGAGATACTTTGCAAGCTAAAGCAGTTGAATTTAATGCTGTAGTGAAAATTGGCCGAACGCATTTGATGGATGCCACGCCCTTGACACTCGGTCAGGAGATTTCGGGTTATGTTGCCCAACTCAATTACGGTATTAAGGCGCTAAAAAACACCTTATCTCACCTTTCAGAGTTGGCACTTGGCGGCACTGCTGTTGGAACAGGATTGAATACACCTGTGGGTTATGACCTAAAGGTTGCAGAATATATTGCCCAATTTACCGGGCATCCGTTTGTGACTGCACCTAACAAATTTGAAGCGTTGGCGTCTCACGACGCGATTGTGGAAAGTCACGGCGCTTTAAAGCAATTGGCGGTTGCGCTGAACAAAATTGCAAATGATGTTCGTATGTTGGCAAGTGGACCTCGCTCTGGAATTGGAGAAATCTTAATTCCTGAGAACGAACCCGGATCGTCGATTATGCCGGGTAAAGTCAATCCGACACAATGTGAAGCCTTAACGATGGTTTGTGCACAAGTGATTGGAAACGACGTTGCGATTGGTGTTGGTGGCATGCAAGGACATTATGAACTCAATGTATTCAAGCCGGTTATGGCGGCCAACTTTTTACAGTCTGCACGATTGCTAGGCGATGCGTGTATGTCTTTCGAAGAGCACTGTGCTAGCGGAATTGAACCTAATTATAAGCGAATCAAAGAATTGGTCGACAACTCGTTGATGTTGGTAACCGCTTTGAATACGAAAATTGGATACTACAAATCGGCTGAAATTGCCCAAACGGCACATAAAAACGGAACGACGCTTAAAGAGGAAGCCGTTCGATTGGGTTATGTAACTGCAGAAGATTTTGATGCTTGGGTTAAAGCTGAAGAGATGGTTGGTAGTTTGAAATAACTGATAATCTAAATTGGATATTGAAACCTGTAATATTATTGCAGGTTTTTTTTGCTTTTAACTTTAACATTAGTTCAAACCGCTAAATTTCAAAAAAATAGAAATTTGTCAATATTAATTTTTTATCTTCAAAGTGTGTTTTTTCAAAAGAGTATTTCAAAATAAATATCCTGAGTATGCTTACAAATAAGATAAATTTAGAGAGAGAGCTGCTTCATGAACGTGTAAAGTTCATTAGAGAAGAAAGTATTTTAGAAGAAGTTTCATCTATTTTGAAACGAAATGAACTAGAAAGAGAGAACATCAAAAAGGTGCTTTCAGAAAAAAGTTCAACAGAATCAAATGATTTTAACTTTGATTTACTTGAAACCAATAAAATTTTTCACTTGGTTCAAATCCGGCAAGTTTGTGTTGATTATCGTTTGCGGTTTTTAGATAGTAATCTATTTAAAGATGGCATTCCGGAAGAAGCGATTTCGAAGATTAAAGCTTTAGAGAAAGAACACGACACAACTTTAGGTAGCTTTAAAATTATGGCGCCTTCGAAAACATTTCAATTGATGAGCTACGATGACCCTTTACTCTTCGCTCCTATCGGTAATGGTTATTACTACTTGGTTCACAAATGGGGAAATGATCTTAACTTAACTCGTAAATGGTTGGTATTGCCTTTCAAGAATCTATTTAATTTTATGATGTTTAGCGTAGTTGTAAGTCTCATCATAACGCTGCTAACGCCAGAAAACAATTTAAGTAAGGCCGTTCCCATGGCCAATATCATTATTTTCCTTTTTGCCTTCAAATCGATTGTTGCCGTTTTTATGTACGCCTTTTTTATGATGGGGAAAAACTTTAACGTGGTCATTTGGGATCGGAAGTACTTTAATAATTAGAAAAAAACCTGCTCGTTAGCAGGTTTTTTTTGTTTTAGAATGCCACATTCCATTTTGGCAACTTACCATTTTCATCCAAGAATTTCTGCAAAATCAAACCTTCAACATAGGTTGGAATAAATTTGTTTTTTGCATTGAAAGTTTCGTACCAAAACACTTCCAAGAGCGCAATATTTTCCAATTTCATTTGTGCCGGCCAAGAATATTTACGACCTGTTTTGGCGAATTGGTGACCGTTGACAATCTTATCGTAAAGTCCACCATTTTTGCTTTTTAAGGAACCATCGTTCTGAATCGTTCCAGTTGAACCTACCATTATGAGTTCTTTCTCTTCGCCATCAACGGCATACACTAGAAAAACGCCACTTCCATTTTCGCTGGCATTGCAAACTTCTTCTAGACTATTATCAACAGTAAAATTGAAGTGGTTGTTCGTTTTGAACTTTGTTAATTCTCTATACATATTGTTTATTTAATTTAAAAAAAATACCCCACGAAGTCGTGAGGTATCTTCCGTATTTCATTGAGCAATTAGCCCATAATCTCTTTTACTTTCTTTCCGATTTCAGCTGGAGAATCTACCACATGAATGCCGCATTCTCTCATGATTCGTTTCTTCGCTTCTGCTGTGTCGTCTGAACCACCGACGATTGCACCGGCATGTCCCATCGTTCTACCTTTTGGAGCAGTTTCACCTGCGATAAAACCTACAACCGGTTTTTTATTGCCATCAGCTTTAATCCATTTGGCAGCATCTGCTTCCAATTGACCACCAATTTCTCCAATCATGACGATGCACTTGGTTTCAGGGTCATTCATTAACATTTCCACTGCAGCTTTAGTTGTAGTTCCGATTATTGGATCACCGCCAATCCCGATTGCCGTGGTAATTCCCATTCCTTGTTTTACTACTTGATCGGCTGCTTCATACGTTAATGTTCCTGACTTAGAAACAATACCCACATTTCCTTTTTTGAAAACGAAACCCGGCATAATTCCAACTTTCGCTTCTCCTGGTGTGATAACACCCGGACAATTAGGTCCGATTAAAGTGCAATTTCTTTCTTTGATATAGTTGTTGGCTTTAATCATATCAGCAACTGGAATTCCTTCCGTAATCGTGATAATCACTTTGATTCCGGCATCGGCTGCTTCCATTACGGCATCTGCAGCAAAAGCTGGCGGTACAAAAATAATCGTTGTATCTGCACCTGCCTGTTCAACAGCGTCTTTTACCGTATTGAAAACCGGACGATCCAAATGAGTCGTTCCTCCTTTTCCAGGGGTTACTCCTCCGACTACATTCGTACCATATTCAATCATTTGCGAAGCGTGGAAAGTTCCTTCACTTCCGGTAAAACCTTGCACAATAATTTTGGAATCTTTGTTGACTAAAACACTCATAGTATTTTGATTTTGTATTTTTTTAATTGTGATGCAAAAGTAGAGAATAGTAAGTAGTAATTACTGTTAACAAATTATTTTTTTTTATTTAAATACATAAAAAGCAAATCTTATTAATATTTCATAATTTTTTGAATTGTCTTTACATCATCTACCGTCATAATATCTAAAAAATATATACCCTTTTCGAATTTTGTTACATCAATTTGATTAGTGTAACTATAATGAGCAATTTTTTTTCCTGTTATATCAACCACAGTTATATCCTTTACAAATTCACTAATATGTAAAACGTCCGCAGTCGGATTCGGGTAAACAATAATTTTTCTCTTCGGATTGCTTTTTGTTGTTTCAACTTGCAAAGACGATTCAATGTCTAAAACACACACGAGAAATTGTTCACTTGCTTGAATAATTCTATCTGGAAACCAAATAAAATTTCTAACACCACAAAGCGAATTATCATTATTAATAATAATTTGCCAAGTTAGTCCTCCATCAACGGTCTTATAAACATCCTTCGTTTCTGTATTAATCCCATAAGCATTGAACTCATCAAAGAAATAAAATCGTCTTGGGAAATTTATACTTACTGTATTCCATGTTTGACCGCCATTTTCCGAATATACCCAATTACCAAAATCTAAACTTCTGACATACAATTTATCAGGAGTGACAATCTGTATTTCTTCTACTCTTCCTTCGGTATAAGAATTTACGGGATTCCAAGTAGATCCACCATCTATTGTCTTCCACATTGCTCCTGGATACGTAGAGTTTCCAACGGCAGCAAAACCAATCTGCTCGTTTGCAAATTTGATCTCTCCTACTTGTATCATATTTGTAAATTGTGACCAATTCGTTCCGCTTCTTCGAATAAGTCCATCGTTTATCGGAGCCCCAGGATTTGTACCTATAAAAAAGTCTCCGTTATTTTTAAGCCAGCATTTTGTGTATGCTGAAGAAGGTTGTATAGGAATTGAACTGCTCCAGCTTTGTCCAAAATTTGTAGTCGCAGAATATCCAGCCGGGCCAACGACAATTCCTTTGCCATCTTGCTTCATGCTGATAGACCTGTAAAAGGAACTAGACGCTAATGCTTTTCGTTGCCATGTAATACCCCTATTAGCAGAGTAATAGATTGCACTTTGCGTGTTGCTGGACCCAACCATAACACCTTGATTACTATTCATAAACTGAATATCATTGACTACTAAAGAACCGAAAATACCTTCATAAAATAAAGACCATTGTGTACCTGATGCATTGTTTGCTTTAAATATTGTGCCTTCATCTCCCGCCACCAATATATCACTTCCTCGGAATGTTATTGCTTTCAGATTATTTATTAAAAGGCTACTGTTTGGGGCATTTACCGTTTGAGTTGGAGACCATGTGGCTCCCAAATCTGTGGACAACGCAAAAGTTCTAGCATTTCCAACAAGATATAAAACTCCATTATGCAATCTAATGTCTAGTGCATTACCCACATCGGTATCAATAAGAGTCCACGTATTCCCTTGATCAATAGTTCTATAAACTTGTCCAAGTGCACCTACAGCCATACCTATATTTTCGTCTACAAAAAGTATCTCGTTTAAATCATAAGAACTTGCCTGTAATTGAATCATATTCCATGTTAAACCTTGGTCAGTAGTTTTAAGTACTTGCCCATCGTCAGTAACGACAAAACCTATTTGCTCGTTTATAAAATGAATATCAGTAATGTCAACTCCAGAGGAAATCAAAGTTGAAGGTATGCTAATGATACTCCATGTTTGCCCGCCATCAAGTGTTTTATTAACAAAGCGTCTATAACCAGATATAAAGCCTACATTATCATTCACAAAGAAAACTTTATCATAAGTAAGCGCAGTTCCATAATTCACATTTGTAGACGTTTGCCAGCCATCAGTTGTTTTTGATAGCGAACCAAATGTTGAAATAAGATATCCATTATTGTCATCAAGCATAAATAAATCAGAAGGATTTGATGAACCCGTAAACAAAGACCATGTTAAGCCATCGCTAGTTTTGTAGCATCTACCTGGTGCGCTTGCAATGACATAGGTTGTCCCATTGGGAGTGGTCTCCATATCCTCAATTACATTGGCAGTGTTAAATGGGGTGACGGTTTTCCAACTTTGAGCACCAGAATTAACAAAAGAAATAATCAATGTTAATGCGATAAACTTTCTCATAATACTTACTTTAGATTTCAATAATTATCATTTAATTATTACAACTGACTAATCTGATAGCCACGATACAATTTATCATCTTTAACTTCCCAAATAACCATAAAATGGGCCAAAAGCATTTCTTCTCGTGGGTTTTCAATTGTTTTGATGTAATGAGAATAACGAACAGTAACCAAATCGCCATCCTTTAGTAAATGACTGATTCTTGCTTTGGTTCTAATATACGCTCTTCCGAGTTCGGCGGACAAATCCAGAATATCCTGTCGTTTCAATTGTTTAAAACCAGTGCTACTATTCCAATCTAACAAAACTTCGGGATGTAAAAATGAACTCATGATCTCGCTATTGATTAGCGCATCTGACTTGTAAAAATCCTGAACTAATTTCTTTGGGGACATTTATTTTAACTTATTTAAAATTTCTGGTATTCTTTTAACGTTGGCTAGTTGCTTTAATTTCTCTCTTGATTCTTCTATCGGAGTTCCAAAATAGGATTTACCACCTTCAACAGATTTTGTAACTCCGGTTTGTCCCATAACGACAGCTTTCGTACCAATGGTAATGCCACTAGTCGTGCCAACCTGGCCCCATAGCGTCACTTCATCTTCGATGATAACACATCCGGCAATTCCGGTTTGAGACGCAATAAGGCATTTTTTTCCAATAACCGTATCATGACCGACATGCACCTGATTATCCAACTTTGTACCTTCTCCGATCGTAGTGTCACCGGTTACACCTTTGTCAATAGTGCACAGTGCGCCAATACCTACATTATTTTGAATCACTACTCTTCCACCTGACAACAACTGGTCAAAACCTTCTGCTCGCTTTTTATAATAGAAAGCATCAGCTCCTAAAACAGTTCCAGCATGTATGATGACATTGTCTCCGATAACGGTATCATCGTAAATGGCTACATTAGAATGGATCATACAATTTTTTCCGATAGTCACATTATTTCCGATAAAGGTATTCGGTTGAATTAGGGTACCTTCTCCAATTTTCGCAGTTGGTGCTATAGCAACCGTTGCAGCTTGGAACGGCTTGAAATGCATTGTTAATTTATTAAAATCCCGAAAAGGATCATCTGAAATTAGCAATGCTTTTCCTTCCGGACAATCAACTTTCTTGTTAATCAATACGATAGTTGCTGCTGATTGTAGGGCTTTATCATAGTATTTGGGATGATCAACAAAGACAATATCACCGGGTTCTACCACATGAATTTCGTTCATTCCTTGTACAGGAAAATTAGGATCGCCAACGAACTCACATTGAATAATGTTGGCAATCTGTTGAAGTGAATGAGCATTCGGAAATTTCATGTGAATGATTTAAGAAAAAGATGAGATTACATTTAAGGTTTGATATGATTTCGTAGGAAACCAATAGAAATAATTCTCTACTTACTTAACTCGTTCCATATAATTACCGGAAGCCGTATCGATCTTAATCTTGTCTCCTTCATTGATAAAAAGAGGAACGTTAATTGTCGCACCGGTTTCCACTGTAGCCGATTTTGTGGCGTTGGTAGCTGTGTTTCCTTTAACTCCCGGCTCAGCGTAGGTCACTTCCAAAACTACTGAAGCAGGCATATCGACAGACAA
>CANHBE010000098.1 GCA_947458575.1 Flavobacteriaceae bacterium
ATATTGCGGTTTAATTTGAGTACACGAAACGGTACACGATTTTCTACATATCAATAAAATAAAGGGGTTGAATGGCATAAAATATGAAATTCATAACCCTGAGGTCACGGGTTCAACTCCCGTCCTCGCTACATAAATCTTCACAGAAATGTGAGGATTTTTTTTTGCAGTAAACTCACTATAACTATTGAATATCAATATATTACAGAAATTAAAAAACGTAATGTGTCTGGTTTATTTTTCAAACATACAACAAAATTAAATCTGAACAACTGTTGCCAAAAAACGCAAAAAAACACTCATTTTGAGACTTTTTCTGCCACTTTTGTGACACTAATTTGACACACTTTTCAGGTTTTATAGTACTTACAAGCGGAAAGTTGTGACACATTTTTTAAAATGATGTGATTCTTAAACCATTTGATACTCACTAAGGATCCAAAAGTCAAAAAAAAGCTTCTCAAATCGAGAAGCTTTTTTTATTTTAGGAAAGTAATACTGCTTTCAAAGAATCAAAATCATAAAGTCGCTGTTCTCCTGTTTGCAAATCTTTCAAACTGAATTTGTTTTGAGCAATTTCAGATTCACCACAAATAACTACAAAAGGTATATTCCGCTTGTCAGCATAAGTAAACTGCTTCCCTACTTTCAAAGCGTCGGGATAAAGTTCGACCTTCACGCCGAAAGACCTAAGATTTTGAATCGCTTGCATGGCATATTGTGCTTCACGATTACCATAGTTTATAAAAAGAGCTTGGGTCGAAGTTAATATCGTCTTAGGAAATAAATCTAATTCCTCTAAAACCAGATAAATCCGATCCAATCCAAAAGATATACCGACACCACTCATATTGTTCAACCCAAAAATACCGGTCAAATCATCATACCTTCCTCCTCCTCCAATTGAACCCATTGCAACTTCTTTCGGAGCAGCAACTTCAAAAATAGATCCTGTGTAATAATTCAAACCTCGAGCAAGCGTAACATCTAAATCTAAAACCGATGACTTCAATCCCAATTGCGCTAATTGATCACAAACAAATTGCAACTCGTCTATTCCTTTCATTCCCTCTGAAGATGACGCAAGCATGGCTTTGAGCTGCTCTAATTTGTCACTCACCGAACCTGAAAACCGGAATAATGGCTGCACTTTCTCGATGGCATCTGCTGAAATTCCTTTATCGAGCATTTCTTTCTTGACGCCTTCTTCTCCGATTTTGTCCAACTTATCCAACGCAACTGTAAAATCAATTAACTTATCTTGGGCTCCTATTACCGCAGCAAGCCCCGACAGTACTTTTCGATTGTTTATTTTCAAGTGCACTCCGGACAATTGTAAGTCAGCAAAAACCGCATCATATAATTGTAACAATTCAACTTCCTGCCACAAGGACGATGAACCAACTACATCAGCATCACATTGATAGAACTCCCTAAACCTTCCCTTCTGAGGATTATCAGCGCGCCAAACTGGCTGAATCTGATATCGCTTAAACGGAAATTCAAGTTCATTTTGATGCTGCACAACATAACGCGCAAAGGGAACAGTCAAATCATAACGCAATGCCTTTTCAGAAATCTTTGCCGTAAATTGATTTAATTGTATTCTC
The DNA here is from genome assembly GCA_947458575.1 of Flavobacteriaceae bacterium. GTDB lineage: Bacteria > Bacteroidota > Bacteroidia > Flavobacteriales > Flavobacteriaceae > Flavobacterium. The sequence goes on from CANHBE010000098.1 coordinate 1,611, forward strand.
TCCTGTTGCGATAATCGATCAGCCGGCGTATCCAGCAATATTTCCATATCCCTCGGCAGGTCAATTTTGCTCTTACTGTAAAAGAAATTACCTGAATTCAAGATTTTAAAAATCAGTCGATCTCCCTCTTCTCCGTACTTGCCCATCAAAGTATCTGAATTTTCGAAAGAAGGCGTCTCTATGGGTTGAAATCCGTACTTTTCAAAATTACGCTTGATGATGGAAAAAATATAATTTCTCTTAGATACCTCGATTGGTGAAAAATCTCTGGTCCCTTTCGGGATACTTGGTTTTTGCGCCATTTATTAGACTTTTGAATAGATTTATTTTTGAATTGTTTGATAGCTACATCTATGATTGCCGAACCGAAAACTGACAACCGAAAACGAATGCGCTGCAAATATCTACCTTTTATAATAAATAATTTGCGTCAAATGAAACTTGTAACAAAAATTGTAATTTCGTGACAAACTCGCACCATGCTTAAACTACTTAAAGAGAACGTTAGAATTGCTTTGGGTTCGATTAGAACTCAACTACTCAGGACTATTTTAACGGTTCTTATTATCGCAATCGGAATCACTGCTTTGGTTTGTATCCTCACGGTTGTGGCTGCCTTAGAGAATACACTTTCTTCCGATTTTGCTTCTATGGGTTCCAATACATTCAACATCAATCAATACGAATTTTCTAACATCAGACGACGAGGCGGCGAGCGAGAAGTAATCAATCCGATTATCTCTTACCCGGAAGCGGTTGCTTTCAAGGAAAAATTTCATTACCCTTTCACCCAAACTTCACTATCATTCAATGCGGTTTCCAATGCAGAAGTAAAATATGAGAACAAAAAAACAGATCCGCAGATTAGCGTGGTTGGTATCGACGAACATTTTGTTGTTAACTCAGGACTGGAAATTACCAAAGGTCGAAACTTCACCGGATTCGATGTCTCTAACAACACCTACGCCTGTATTCTCGGTTCTGATTTTGAAAAAGGCCTTTTAAAAGACACGAATCCGATTGACAAAGTTATCTCTATACGCGGCGCCAAATTTAGGGTGATTGGCGTTCTGAAAGAAAAAGGCTCCACCTTCGGAAACAGTCAAGACTTGAGAGTTTTAATGCCCATTCAAATTGCGAGATCGCTTTTCAACAAACCTAATATAGATTACAGCATCAGCGTTATGGTCACCAAAAAAGAACTACTCGATCCAGCGATAGACCACGCTACGGGTACCATGAGAAGAATACGAAAGTTGAGTCCGGTACAAGAGTCCAATTTTGGCATTTCTCGCAGTGATGATCTCATTAATAGAATTTTAAGTATAACGCAATATTTAGGCATTTCAGCATGGGTAATTGGCATCATCACCATCTTCGGCTCCTCTATTGCATTGATGAATATCATGCTGGTTTCTGTAACGGAAAGAACCAGAGAAATAGGAGTCAGAAAAGCATTAGGCGCCAAACGCAGCACCATCGCAACCCAGTTCTTTATAGAAACTCTTGTTATTGGTCAAATGGGCGGAATAGCCGGAATTATTATAGGTATTCTAGCCGGATTTGGAATCGCTTCACTGCTTGAATTTGATTTTGTGACACCATGGGCTGCCATAATTTCTGCTTTCATCACGACTTTTGTAGTGGCAATAGTTTCAGGGTCTTATCCTGCCCTCAAAGCTTCAAAACTAGATCCTATTGAAGCGCTTCGTTACGAATAACAGGTCTCACTGAAGCACAGATCATGCGGAAATTTCCGTAAATATCTTTCTTTAATGTTACATTTTCAAAACCCATTTCTGTCAATAAAGAGACCGTTTCGGCGGCCATATATTGATTGATTTCAAAGAATAGCAATCCGTTATCGTTGAGATGAATTAAAGCTAAGGCAGCGATCTTCCGATAAAATAAAAGCGGATCATGATCATCGACAAAAAGGGCGAGATGTGGCTCATGGTCTAGCACATTTTTGCGAATTTCTTCTTTTTCCAAAAAACGAACATAAGGCGGATTAGAAACTATGCAGTCATAATTACTATCCAGATTTTCGGCAGTAAGTATATCTTTATGAATCATGTTTACCGAAACACCATGCCTTGCAACATTGCGTTTGGCAATTTGAAGTGCTTCTTCAGAAACATCTATTGCAGTCACAGAAAGCTCGGGCATTTGATTGGCTAAGGTGACGGCAATGCAGCCACTACCTGTACCAATATCCAAAAGCTTAAGATTGCCGGTATTTCTTTCAATTAAAGTGCTTAGAATCCAGTCGACTAGCTCTTCGGTTTCCGGACGTGGAATCAAAACATTTGAATCAACCTCAAAATCGAGTCCGCTAAAGTTGCAGATTCCCATCAAATATTGAATTGGAACCTCCTTCAGAAGTTGCTCTAATAAAAAATCCCATTCGGCTTTTTGCTCATTAGTCAGCATTAGTTCGGGTTGTAAAACAAGATCGACTCGCTTTAACTTCAATTGATGCTCCAATATCAAATAGAAAAAACTCTCTGACTCTAATCGATCGTAAACAGTTGCTAATGTCTCTAAAAATTTCAACCTATATTCTCGAATTTTCATATCTACTACTGGCATTAATGGGTTGTTGCCGGCAAACAAATATAAGGAAAACGTCGTTGTCACGATTTTCAACCTAATGTCCTATTTTTGCAAAGTGAATACTCATGAAAAATACATGCATCGATGCCTACAAATCGCTAGGAACGGTTTTCCCACTGCCATGCCAAATCCATCGGTAGGGGCTGTCATTGTTCATGACCATCGCATCATAGGTGAAGGCTACACCGCAGCTTATGGCGGGGCTCACGCAGAAGTAAACGCCATAAATGCTGTAAAAGACAAGACACTGCTGAAGCATGCTACTTTATATGTAAGTCTGGAACCTTGCAGCCATCACGGAAAAACACCACCCTGCAGTGACTTGATAATACAAACCGGGATTCCAACGATCGTTATAGGATGCACTGATCCCAATCCGTTGGTTTCAGGAAAAGGTATCATGAGACTCAAATCTGCAGGAAGAACAGTTATTTCGGGTATTTTAGAGAAAGACTGCCTCGCATCAAATCGCCGTTTTTTTACTTTTCACACAAAAAAAAGACCCTATATTATTCTGAAATGGGCGCAAAGTAAAGACGGTTTTCTAGCGCCGAATAAGTCGATTCGTGCAGAAATGCAACACAATGAAAACAAACCGTATTGGATCTCCAATACGTACTCCCGTCAATTAACACACCGATGGAGAAGCGAGGAAATGTCGATTCTCATTGGCACACAGACCGCTATCGATGACAATCCTAAACTTGACGTGAGAGATTGGTATGGACAAAATCCTACAAAAATTGTTTTAGACCAACACAATCGAATTCCAAAAGAAAATTATATCTTTGATAAGCGAGCAAATATTCTGCTGCTGTCAGGAGCGGATTTAGATTTTGAATCCAATATCGGAAATCAGATTGTTCGAATTTTATATGAAAAAAACATAAGCTCTGTCATGATCGAAGGTGGCTATCGAACCTTAAAAACTTTTATCGACGAAGATTTGTGGGATGAAGCAAGAATTTTTGTCGGGCGGAATTTAATGGGTGATGGATTGCCTGCGCCGAATTTTAAAGGAAATCTCGTCTCAAGTAACGCGATCGGTACAGATGAACTATTAATATTTACAAACCATGATTAACACTATTATTTTCGACTTTGGTGATATCTTTATTAATTTACAAAAAGAGACGACCATCGAAGAATTCAAAAAATTAGGTCTTGACGGACCTAATGAAGAGTTATTAGTGATGAATGATATGTTCGAAAGAGGAAAAATATCAGAAGAACAATTTATTGATGGTTTTAAAAAGTACATCCCAAATGCCGATGTTCATCAAATCAGAAAAGCTTGGAATTCTGTGATTGGAGAATTCCCGCTCTATCGCCTTGAGTTTCTTCAAATGTTGTCTACAAAATATCGTTTGTTCCTTTTAACCAATACTGATTCAATCCATATTAGCCGCTTCGAACATATGGTTGGTGTTTCGTTTTTCAGCGACTTTTATCAGTGTTTCGAGAAAGTCTACTATTCCTTTGAAATGGGCATGCGAAAACCGGATATGGAAATATTCAATCACATTCTCAAAAAACACGACTTATCCCCAAAACGCACACTATTTGTTGACGATAAAAAAGAAAATACAGATGCAGCAGCCCAACTCGGTATTCAAGTTTGGAACCTGAAAGTAGGCGAAGAAGATGTTGTTGACTTATTTGATAAACACTTGCTATAAAGCGACTTGAAGTCTGAAGACATATACAAAACGATTGCATCGCCTACAGAGGAAATACTATTTAAGGAAAAAAATAGTAAATTTTTTGGCTACGCTTTCCCCATTTCCGAAGAAGCGGAAATAAAACCAATCTTAGAGACATTACGTAAAAAATTCCCCGACGCAGGTCATTTTTGCTATGCATACCAGATTGGCTCAACCGACATTTCGTACCGAGCCAATGACGACGGAGAACCCAGCAACAGTGCAGGTATGCCTATTTATGGTCAAATACAATCAAAAGGATTGACCAATATTATTGTAGTCGTGATTAGATATTTTGGCGGTACAAAGTTAGGTGTCGGTGGTTTGATCTCTGCTTATCGAACCACCGCTCAAATGTCCTTGGAACAGGCGGAAATTATCGAAAAAACCATTGACATACATTTAGTAATCACATTCGACTACCAGAACATAAACAAAGTCATGCGTTTAATCAAAGAGAAAAATCTGACTATTGTCTCTCAAAGTATGGAAATGGCCTGCGAAATTGAAGTAACGACCAGAAAAGGAAATCTTCCTGAAGTCCAAGCGTCTTTTGAAAACCTCTTTGGTGTAACTCTAAAATTGAAAGCGTAAACTACGATTTAATGATTGCTAAAATATCTTTTGGCGGCACCATCGGTCTCCCTGTTTCCATATTGACAAATACCAAAACAAAATGAGCAGTTGTTAACAACTCATCTATCTCGCTCCAAATCTCACATTCAAATTCTATCTTAACTGAAGAATAATTTTTGAACCTAGTCTTGACGGTCAGCAAGTCGTCATACCGAGCTGGTTTTTTATAATTTAAAGTCATCGACACTATTGGCAATGCAATTCCTCCCTCCTCCAAACTTTTATACGAAACTCCTTTGTTTCTAAGCCACTCCACGCGACCCATCTCAAAAAATGGTATGTAATTACCATGATAAACAACTCCCATTTGATCAGTTTCTGAATAGCGAACGCGCACTTGAATTTCGTGTATCATATATATTACGTTTTAATTTCGCAAAAATTCCGACTGTGAAAAAAGATTCTTACGACAATATTTTTTATAAATCAACTTTAATTTTATTTTTTTTTAACGATTTTTGTTCACATATTTGTTACCCCAAAATAGAGAAGAAAAGCAACTGTTTTTCTTTGTAGGATAACCTTTAATAAAATACAAATTTATAACTAAATATGAGCAAAACTGCGCAATCAGTCTGGGAAAATTGTCTGCTATTTATCAAGGACAATATTCAAGACCAAGCCTACAAGACTTGGTTTGAACCGATTAAGTCTGTTGAGCTCACCGATAACGCACTTTATATTCAAGTCCCTAGTAAATTTTTCTACGAATGGCTTGAAGAACACTATGTAAAATTACTAAAAGTTGCTCTTACCAAAGAATTAGGTAAAAATGCCAAGTTGCTATACAAAATCAAAATGGAAAATACCTATGGCAACAAACAACCTTTTACAGAACAACTTCCAAGCGCTCACAGAAGCTCTATAAAATCACAAGAAGTTGATGCGCCGTTTAAGAATTTGAGTCCAGAACTCAAAAACCCTTTTGTAATTCCAGGTATCAGAAACCTAAAAATTGAATCGCAATTAAATGCCAATTATAACTTTGAGAATTTCCTCGAAGGCGATTCCAATAGGTTGGCACGATCTGCAGGAATGGCTGTAGCGAACAAACCTGGTGGAACTTCATTTAATCCACTTCTTATCTTTGGCGGTGTCGGTTTGGGTAAAACCCACTTGGCACATGCCATTGGAGTAGAAATAAAAGATAAGTATCCGGAAAAAACGGTCCTTTATATTTCAGCTGAAATATTCACACAACAATATATTGATTCTGTAAAGAAGAACAATCGAAATGATTTTATCCACTTCTATCAATTGATCGATGTTTTGATCATTGATGACGTGCAGTTCTTGTCAGGAAAATCTGGGACACAAGATGTATTCTTTCATATTTTCAACTACTTGCACCAAAATGGCAAACAGGTCATTCTGACTTCGGATAAAGCACCTGTTGATATGCAAGACATCGAGCAAAGATTACTTTCGCGCTTCAAGTGGGGACTTTCAGCAGAGTTGCACCAACCGGATTATGAAACAAGAATATCGATTCTGAAAAATATATTATATCGCGATGGCGTAGACATGCCAGACGAGATTCTCGAATATGTAGCGCGAAATATCAAATCGAATGTTAGAGAGCTTGAAGGAGCAATTATCTCATTGATTGCACAATCATCTTTTAACAAGAAAGAAGTGACCATTGATTTAGCGAAGCATGTTGTAGAGAAATTCGTGAAGAACATCAAGCGAGAAATCTCAATTGAGTACATTCAAAAAACTGTTTCTGATTATTTTCAACTCGACCTGGAAGTTCTTCAATCCAAGACGAGAAAAAGACATGTTGTTCAAGCGCGTCAATTGGCCATGTTTTTTGCAAAAAAATTTACCAAAGCTTCTTTGGCGAATATCGGTTCCCAAATTGGAGACCGAGATCATGCCACCGTGCTACACGCTTGTAAAACAGTAGACAATTTGGCTGCAACAGATAAGCAATTCAAAAAATTTGTGGAAGATATTCACAAGAAACTATCGCTGTAAAATGCCGGTCAAAATTTTAATGGTATGCTTAGGCAATATCTGTCGTTCTCCTTTGGCAGAAGGAATTCTAAAATCTAAACTTCCCTCAAAAGACTTTATTGTCGACTCGGCAGGAACTGGTAATTGGCATGTTGGTCAACAACCTGATGAGCGCTCTATCGCTATTGCTAAAAAAAACGGAATCGACATCACATACCAACGAGGAAGACACTTCCAATCAACAGACTTTGATAATTACGATTACATCTACGTCATGGACCAGTCCAATTTTGAAGACGTCGTTAAACTTGCTGACAACGAAGAACAATACAAAAAGGTCAAACTGATACTCGAGGAAATTTTTCCGGGAGAAAATGTTGACGTTCCCGAT
>CANHBE010000099.1 GCA_947458575.1 Flavobacteriaceae bacterium
CTTCAGATACAACTATTTTTTTGGAACTGTTGTTTTTCGCGATAATCAAGCAATCCCCAATGCGCTCAGCGATAAAATCAACAATGTAGGAGCTCAATATGAATATCGCAAAAAAAAGTGGAAGAGCATAGTCTCGTATAGTAGCTCCATCACAAAACAGTCTATCAGTAATATTGAAGGAAATCTCACTTACAAATTCGACAGCATAAACAACATCAGTTTTAAATATCAAAACACCAGCAAGTTGCCCGACCATGTCTACAACTTACACCAAAGTTCTTTCCAAGCATACAACTGGTTCAATAATTTTAAGAACGAAAGAATCAATACCATTCAAGTCGATGCCAATACCAAATGGGCAAACGCAACATTGCAAGTCTCCAGCCTCGATAATTTCTTGTATTTCAGCGACGACAGCACCAACGACAGTATTCAATTGATCTCTCCAAAACAGTTCGATAAGTCAATTCAATACTTCTCGCTTAAAATAAGCAAAGAAGTAAAGTACCGGAAATTGGCACTCGACAATACCTTGCTTTATCAACAAGTTGCTCAAGACAGCGATATTCTCAATGTGCCGAAATTGGTCATTCGAAACACACTGTACTACTCCGATTATTTTTTCACCAAAGCACTCTATTTGCAAACCGGAGTGACACTCAACTACTTTACTAAATACCACGCCAATGGCTACAATCCAATTCTCACAGACTTCTTCGTACAACAGAAACAAGAGATAGGTGACTTTGCGATGCTAGACTTCTTTATCAACGCTCGTATTCGACAAACCCGCATTTTCCTGAAAGCCGAACACTTCAATTCAGCTATGGCCAGTCGTAGCACATTCTATTCTGCCCCAAATTATCCATATCGCGATTTCTTGGTGCGTTTTGGTCTTGTGTGGAATTTCTTTCAGTAGTTTTGGGCGTGATTTCGGGCTGTTCGCTTTATCTTTTGCGCTTTGCTCGAGTGCATAGTTTCCAATCCATCTTTTTGCGCAAAAGGATGCCGCTGCCATCCCGCACGCAAGCCATTGGTTAATATTAACATCTATCTAACTTGCAGGCCTTTTTTTTATCGATATATTTGCACGCATATTTAGATAAAAAGCCAACTTTTGGCATTCCACTACATCAAAACAATGAAATACGTCGAAAACATATTAGGCACCATCGGAAATACTCCTTTAGTGCGTCTCAATAAAATAGCCGCAGAGGTAGATGCATTAGTATTAGCGAAAGTAGAAACATTCAATCCCGGAAATTCAGTCAAAGACCGAATGGCGTTGAAGATGATCGAAGATGCGGAAGCAGATGGTCGACTCAAGCCCGGCGGAACCATCATAGAAGGAACATCCGGAAATACGGGTATGGGCTTAGCACTCGCCGCAATCGTAAAAGGCTACAAACTGATTTGCGTAATCACGGACAAACAATCCAAAGAAAAAATGGATATTTTGCGTGCAGTCGGTGCCAAAGTTGTAGTTTGCCCAACCGACGTCGAGCCAACCGACCCACGGTCTTATTATTCTGTTTCAAAAAAACTCGGCGAAGAAACACCAAATTCTTGGTATGTCAACCAATATGATAATCCCTCAAATGCTGTCGCACATTACGAACAAACCGGACCTGAAATTTGGGAACAAACTGACGGTAAGGTTACACATTTTATCGTGGGCGTAGGAACCGGCGGTACTATTTCCGGTGTTGCAAAATATTTGAAAGAGAAGAATCCAAATATCAAAATATGGGGCGTTGACACCTACGGCTCCGTTTTCAAGAAGTATCACGAAACCGGAATTTTTGACGAAAACGAAATCTATCCCTATATCACTGAAGGAATTGGGGAAGATATATTACCCAAGAATGTCGACTTTTCACTGATTGACGGTTTTACCAAAGTTACTGATAAAGATGCAGCGGTATACACTAGAAAAATTGCCTTGGAAGAAGGAATCTTTGTCGGAAATTCTGCAGGTTCTGCCATTAAAGGATTGTTACAATTAAAGGAGCATTTCAAGCCCGAAGATGTGGTCGTAGTGTTATTCCATGATTCAGGTAGTCGCTATGTTGGAAAAATGTTTAATGACGACTGGATGCGAGAACGAGGATTTCTGGATGAGGAAGTTACCAAAGCAGAAGACGTGATTAAAGATCATATAGATAAGCCATTAATTATGGTTCGAACCGAAGAATTGGTTTCACATGCTATTGAAAGAATGCGTAAATACAAAATTTCGCAAATTCCAGTTGTAGACATCAATGGTTTTGTAGGCTCGGTAGATGAATCCGATTTGTTTGAGATCTATGTTTCTGACAAAAATGCCGCTGATAGACCAATCAAAGAAGTGATGGGAGCGCCATATCCAATCGTAAAAGCAGGAACGGTAGTAGAAGAGGTTTCGAAGCTAATCAATAAGGAAAACAGAGCGGTTCTCGTTGATTTAGGTAACGGCAAATTTCATATCATCACCAAATACGATATTATCGGAACGATCAAATAAAAGCATATAGTTTTGAGTTTTCCAAGTTCATACCGCTTCGACTTAGAATTTGGAATTTATTATTTCAAATTGTTATCTCATGAACTTCACAGCCATCGATTTCGAAACGGCAACCGGTTATGCGCATAGTGCTTGCGCTGTTGGTATCATCACGGTGGAGGAAGGCATAATTACAGAAGAATACTATACGCTAATTCAACCGCCCAATAATGAGTATTGGTATCAGAATATCATGGTACACGGCATTAAGCCTGTTGAAACTTTAGAAGCCAAAACATTTGATGATCTTTTCCCCGAAATCAAAAAAAGAATATACGGTCGCAAAATTGTCGCACACAATGAGCAATTTGATAGAAACGTGCTGTCAAAAACCATGAAATACTATGGCTTATACTATGACGAGTTGGAGCTTTCTGACCGCTGGGAATGTACCTGTCGAATCTATCGCGCCAAAGGCTATAAACCAGCAAACCTCAAGTATTGCGCCGAACGCAACAATATTCCTCTAAAGCATCACGAAGCACTTTCAGATGCACGTGCCTGCGCGCAACTCTATCTTTTGAAGTGATAAAAATTTTATTTTGGATCGCTTGAGATGATATTTTTCGTATTTTAGTCTCTCTTTTAAACGCCATCCAAACTGAATATCATGAAAGAAGATTTTCTACACTACCTATGGAGGTATAATAAGTTTGACACTACCAAACTACAAACCACCGAAAACAAATCTGTTACTATTATCAATCCGGGTGATTACCTCCAATCAAGTGGTCCTGATTTTTTTAATGCCAAGCTAATTATAGATAGTCAAAAATGGGCAGGGAATGTTGAGATTCATGTGAAGTCATCAGATTGGTATCTTCACCACCATGAAAAGGATAAAGCATACGATAATGTAATTCTTCACGTGGTTTGGAATCATGACGCTAGAATTCTTCGGAAAGATAAAACAGAGATTCCCACTTTGCAATTGAGAGATTTTGTTGAGCAAGATGCGATTCTAAAATACCAATCGTTGTTACAACCAAAGTCATGGATTTACTGTGAAAACCAAATTAACGCTGTCGATGATTTTCTGCTAAGGAAATGGCAAGAGCGTCTTTTTTTTGAAAGATTAGAACGCAAAGCCGCTTTTATTGATGAGCTACTTCTGAAGAATCATAACGATTGGGAGTCAACACTGTTTTGTCTTTTGGCCAAAAGTTTCGGATCTAATAGCAATGGACAGGTTTTTTTTGATATCGCTGCTTCTATTCCGTATACTGTAATCAGAAAAGAACGTGGGAATCCCGAGAGTATGGAAGCGCTCTTACTCGGAATGGCGGGATTGCTTGACGAACCCAAAGAGGATGTCTATTTTAGAACATTAGTAAGACAATATCAATATTTAAAAATTAAATATAAATTGATGCCGGAGTTGAGCGGATCGATTCAATTCTTTCGCCTCCGACCCGATAATTTCCCCACCATCCGATTGTCTCAGTTGGCCAACTTGCTCGCCACTCATCCTAATCTGTTTTCCGAGTTAAGTGCTGCCGATTCCACCGAGGAACTATACAGAATATTTAAGGTAAGCGCTTCTCACTATTGGCAAAATCACTATCAATTTGACCACCGTAGTAAGACAAGAAAGAAGGTTCTATCAAAAGGTTTTGTAAATTTACTAATTATAAACACTGTTATCCCGATTCGTTTTGCCTACCTGAAAAGTCTGGGCAAAGAAAGTCTTGAAAAGGCAATTCAGCTAATGGAATCTATTCTACCTGAGCAAAATGGTATTATAGATAAGTTCAAATCGATTGGTATCGATGCCGAGAATGCATTCCAAAGTCAAGCGCTACTTCAGTTGAAAAATGAATATTGCAACCAAAGTAAATGCTTGAATTGTGCTGTCGGACTAGAACTGTTAAAGACAACCAATAAAAATGTAGTTTTGTAGACCATAACGCACAACAAGCTATGTCAGTAGTCATTCAATTAAAATACTTTTTTGAAAAACATGGATTCCATGTCTCTTCTCGCTTGGCAGATCGATTGGGAATGAGAGCTAACAATGTCCGTTTATTTTTTATCTATATCACTTTTGTTACGGCCGGACTTTGGTTTGGAGTGTATTTAACGCTTGCCTTCTGGCTCAAACTCAAAGATCTGATCAGGGCCAAACGCAGTTCTGTTTTTGATTTGTAACAAAAACTCTAATTTTTTCTATACACGCCATTTACAATTTTTAAAGCCATTCAACATGAAACCTTCATTCTTCAATTCCTATTTTCAATTTACCAAAGCACAGCGTTCCGGTATTTTTGCTTTACTTTTATTGGTATCCGTTTTACAAGCGGTTCGTTATTTTTTCGATATAACTTCAGATAAAGGTAAACCAACTTCAAAACAGCAGTGGATATCCACTCAGATCTATCGGGATTCCCTTCAAAGTCCGATGAATCATAATAAGTGGAAATTGCGACCTTTTGATCCAAATTTTATTAACGACTTTAAAGGCTATCAATTGGGAATGTCAGTGTCCGAAATCGACCGTTTGTTGGCTTTTAGAAAAGGTAATCGATTTGTAAATTCAGCTGCCGAGTTTCAGGCCGTGACAAAAATTTCCGATTCGCTCTTGCATAAAATTGCGCCTCTTTTTAAGTTTCCCGCATGGGTATCGAATAAAGCGCATTGGAAATCAAATTATGAACGTCCAAAAATTGAGCAGAAGATTGTTCAGATCGACATCAATGAAGCAACAGCTGAAGATCTAAAGAAAATCTACGGAATTGGAGATGGCTTGTCAGAAAGAATTTTAAAAGAGAAAAGAAAGTTTGGTGCATTTGTGAGTATGGATCAACTAAATGACATATATGGCCTGTCTTCAGAAGTGATAGAGGAGCTAAACAAACGATTTAAAGTTAATTCTGAAGTAACCCGTAAAAGAATCAACATCAATACTGCAACCATTAAGGAACTGATGCAGCTACCTTATTTTCGGTATCCGGTCGCGAAGGCTATAGTTGCTCATCGAAGTATGAATGGTCAGTTTGTGAAAATTGCGGATTTAACAAATATTTCGGGATTTCCTAATGATAGGATAGAAATTATTGCCCTATATTTGGAATTCTAAAAAAAAGCCAATTTATGAATTCAGTCTATTTTACCGAAGAGCACGAAATGTTTAGAAAAAGTTTGCAGGATTTCTTGCGAGTCGAAGTTGTACCTCACATTGAAAAGTGGGAAAAGACTGGGGCAATCGAACGTTTTATTTGGAAAAAATTTGGTGAAATGGGCTTCTTCGGAATCGCTTACCCTGAAGCTTATGGCGGGATGAATCTTGATTTGTTTTACACGGTAGTTTTTTTGGAGGAATTGCAAAAAATTAAATCATCCGGTTTTGCTGCAGCGATGTGGGCTCATGCATATTTGGCAATGACACATCTCAATGCAGAAGGTGATGAGCGGATCAAGGAAGAGTATTTGGCTCCAAGTATTTCAGGAGATAAAATCGGCGCTTTGTGTATTACCGAACCTTTTGGTGGGAGTGATGTGGCAGGTATGCGAACAACAGCTGTAAAGAAAGGCAGTAACTATGTCATCAACGGGTCGAAGACTTTTATCACAAATGGCGTATATGCTGATTACTATGTTGTAGCGGCTAAGACAGAACCAGAATTGGGTAACAAGGGCATTAGTATTTTTTTAGTCGACACAAAAACTGCAGGAATTTCTGCCACAAAGTTGGATAAATTAGGGTGGAGGGCTTCTGATACTGCAGAGATTTCATTTGACAATGTTGAAATCCCGGAACAGAATCTTATGGGTGAACAAGGAAAGGGATTTGCATATATCATGCAACATTTTGCATTGGAGCGTTTGATTATGGCAATCAATGCGCACGCGAGAGCAGATTATGCGATCGCTTACACAATTGATTATATGTCCCAGCGAGAGGCTTTTGGAAGAACAATTGATAAATTTCAAGCTTTAAGACATACGATGGTAGATCATGCAACAGAGGTCGAGCACTGCAAGATTTTTAATTATGCAGCGGTCGCCAGACTTAATCAAGGAGAATATGTGGTAAAGGAAGCGACAATGGCAAAATTGAAGTCGACAAAAGTTGCGGATGAAGCCATTTACAGCTGTTTGCAAATGTTGGGAGGTTATGGCTATATGGAAGAGTATCCATTGGCTCGTTTGCTTCGGGACAGTCGTCTTGGGCCGATTGGCGGTGGAACATCAGAAATACTTCGTGAGATATTATCGAAGATGATTATAGATCAGCAACACTACAAGCCGGCTGTTAAGTAATAGAATATTCAATATAGAAATCCGAAATTCCAAACCTCATGATTGCATTGAGATTTGGAATTTTTGATTTGCAACTTTTGTCTTTTGGATTTGCCTGTAATGTTTAAGTAAATAATTACTGGCTTATAGATTGTCGTTTTATCGCGTGAAGGATAGAAGCGACAGCCCACAGCGAAGCGAGGACTATAGCGGATAGCCTGGCGGCTGCCGGGTTGTGATGTTGAAGGTCTGTAGTTGTTCAGCCGACACGCCCTAACTAGCAATCCATGATTAATAATTAGCAATTGATGATTACAGAGAGAAAAAATTATCAATTATATATTGTTAATTATCAATTAATAACTACATTTGCCGCCTTAACGAGAGGAGGTGTCTAGATTATGTTAATTATACCGATTAAAGACGGAGAGAATATCGATAGAGCATTAAAGCGCTACAAGAGAAAATTTGACAAAACAGGAACTGTTCGTCAGTTGCGCGCACGTCAGGCGTTTATTAAACCATCCGTAACACATAGAATGAAAATTCAAAAAGCGGCGTACATTCAGAATTTGAAAGACAGCTTAGAGAATTAGATTTTATCTTATTTAAAATAGAACCGTTAGTCATTAAAGTTTAATATCTTTGAGGCTGACGGTTTTTTTTATGAGGGACAATAAGCAAGCTTTCCGGGATCACTTGTTGTTGGAGAAGAATTATTCTATTCATACGGTCAGTGGTTACGGTAATGATTTAAATTTTTTTGAGGCTTTTATCAAGGCTGAATTTGATCAGGACGATTTGACGATGGTAAATTATTCGCAAATCAGAAGTTGGATCGTTTCTTTGGTTGACGCCGGAATCTCTAATTCATCTGTCAATCGGAAAATAGCTTCGTTAAAGTCCTTCTATAAATTTCTTTTGAAGTCAAAACAAATTGATGCCAGTCCACTGCTTAAACATAAGGCCTTAAAGACTCCCAAGAAAATTCAAATTCCTTTTTCGGAGAAAGAACTCGATCAGGTTTTAAATATGCTTCAGTATCCTGAAGGTTTTGATGGGATTCGTGATAAACTGATGATAGAGTTGTTTTATACGACGGGGATAAGAAGAACGGAGCTCATTCATCTTTTGGTTCAAAATGTAAATTTATCATCACTTACTATTAAGGTAATCGGGAAAAGGAATAAAGAGCGTATTTTACCATTATTGCCAAGTGCAGCAATTCAGATCAAAGAATATTTAGACGAAAGAGCTAAAATTGAGAACGTTGCAAATCCTGATTATTTTTTCCTGAGTAGAAAAGGCATTAAATTGAATGATTCTTTTGTTTATCGAATAATTAATCACTACTTTAGTCATGTCTCCGTGAAAGTAAAAAAGAGTCCGCATATTTTGAGACACACCTTTGCGACTCATTTACTTAACAATGGCGCAGACATTAATTCAGTTAAGGAATTATTAGGACACTCCAGTTTGGCATCGACGCAAGTATACACTCACAGCAGTTTAGCAGAACTCAAGAAGGTGTATGAAAATGCGCATCCTCGGAATCAAAAATAATTCAACATTGTTTAATAATTAATAAAACTATTATGAAGGTAAATGTTCACGCGGTTAATTTTACAGTTGATAGAAAGCTGGTTGATTTTATTCAAAGCCGAATGGAAAAGTTAGAAAAGTATTACGACAAGATTGTTTCTTTTGATGTTTTTTTGAAAGTTGAGAAAACTAGTGACAAGGAGAATAAGGTTGTTGAGATTAAGGTGCATGTCCCCGGAGATGACTTTATGGTAAAGAAACAATGTAAAACTTTTGAGGAAGGAGTTGAGCTAAGCGCGGAATCTTTAGAGCGTTTGCTAGTCAAGAGAAAAGAAAAAATCAGAACACATATTTAAGCTGAATTTTTTTTGAAAAAATGTTTTGATTAAAAAACAAAAAGATATACATTTGCAGTCCGTTAGAAATAGCGGGCTTTTTTTGTATATTATGCCAGCGTAGCTCAGTTGGCTAGAGCAGCTGATTTGTAATCAGCAGGTCGTGGGTTCGAGTCCCTCCGCCGGCTCCAA
>CANHBE010000100.1 GCA_947458575.1 Flavobacteriaceae bacterium
TACAAAACGACAGCGCTCTCCATTATACTTGCCTTCCTCTGCGACCAACTGCTTGATGTCTATGTTCTGACTCCAGAAATCATTATACTTTGGCTTATTAAGTTCACGCCAATTAGTGATACCTATGTTATAACTAAAATACAGTTTGTAAACCACTGTAATTGGTTCGTTTAAGTACGGGTTGCCTTTTGAGATTTCTGCAACCAAATGAATGGCATCATCGGATGAGACTTGCGGTTCATCATTTGGATCTCTTGGCTGCGACACTGCTGCCGTCACGGTTATTTTTATTGGATTAGTTTTATAAACTTGTCCATTGATTTCTACCGCAGCCTGCTTGATTGTCAGTGTTCCTTTTTGGGTAGGAAGCAAAAAGTACGAATACGATTTGTTGAAAGAGCTCTTACCATTTATCCATGATTGACTCACTTGCTGACTTGGTCCTGCCACGATACGAAATCCCTCAAATGAAGGTGGCGTAAAATTATCGCCATCTGCATTCATGGTAAAATCAATTCGCAATCGTTCATTTAATCCTAAGGTGTTCTTGCTAACTTTTGCTTCAAATTGAATTTGAGCGTAAAGTCCGCTGCAACAGATTAAGAAAAATAATACTAACTGTTTTTTCATTGCCTTACTAAGTCTAAATTCTTAGTTCTTCTGTCTATTGAATTTGAGAAGTCTTAATCCTTTACCAATCTTTCTCTGTTTGTACCGGTTTTCCTTTTACTTTTTTGGCGTTTACTTTATCTTGAATTTTCTTTTCTTCATTATTCACTGCATCAAGCAGAATTTGTAAACGTTCTTTAGAAATTCCGCCGGGTTTGGATTTAGGTTCGTTTTTTTGTTGATCCTTTTGATCTTTATCTTCTTTTTTATCTTGATCTCCATTTTTCTTGTCGTCTTGCTTGTCTTTATCCTGATCTTTCTTGTCTTTATCGTTCTGATCTTTTTTGTCCTCTTTTTTGTCTTTCTTGTTATCCTTCTTATCGTCTTTTGGTGGATTGTCTTTCAACATTTTCTTCGCTAACGCGTAGTTGTAACGCGTCTCTTCGTCGGTTGGATCATTGCGCAATGCGTTTTTGTAGCTTTCAACTGCCTGGCTGTAATTTTTTTCCTTCATCAAAACATTGCCTAAATTATGATATGCTCGGTGCTTCTGTTGTCTTGAATCGGCATTCTCGATTGCTTTTAAATAAGGATACTTTGCTTCACCAGCTTGATTTTGACGATAAATTGCATTCCCTAAATTGTAGCTTGCGATAGGATTTTTTCGAGTTCTTGACAAGGATATTCTGTAATCTGCTTCGGCATCAGCATATTTCTTAGCCTCAAACTTTTCGTTGGCTTCGGGTAAATTTTTATCGGTCTCTTGCGCAAAGGCCACAAAAGAAAGGAGTAGAAAAATCAGTGTTGTCGCCTGTTTCATGATTTCTTTTCGTTAAACAAATTCAACTTCGCAATCCAACTGGTTTTTCGGTCCAAGAAAAAAACATCCAAAAATAACAACGAAAAAGCAATTCCAAGAAACCATTGAAACTGCGACTCAAAATCTGCCATTTGTGTCGCTTCAAATTCGGTTTTCTGTATGTTATCGAGGGCTTTTTTGACGTAGGCCAACACTTCTTTGGTAGAACTGCCATAAACGTAACCTCCTTTGGTTGCTTTCGCAATTTCTTTTAGCCCATCTTGATTTAATTTAGTGATAACAACTTCATTATTATTGTCTCTCTTAAAACTTTGAACAACGCCATTCTGCTTCAGCGGAATCGGACCTCCTTTTTCTGTTCCTACGCCGATGGTAATAATTTTCATTCCATTTTTGTTAGCTTCTGCTGCAGCATCGGAAGCGCCTTCAGAATGATCTTCTCCATCTGAAATCAAGATCAGAAGTTTACTTGTCTTGTTGCCTTTATCGAAATAGGTTGAGGATAATTTGATGGCGTCTTCAAGTGAAGTACCTTGAGAAGAAACAATTGACGTGTTCATGCTTTGCAAAAACATTTTGGAAACGGCATAATCTGTAGTAATGGGCAAAACAGGGAAAGCGCTTCCGGCGTATGCTACAATTCCGATGCGATCATTTCCCAGCTGATTAATGATTTGCGAGACGATTTGCTTGCTTTTTTCCAATCTGTTTGGAGCAACATCTTCTGCCAGCATACTTTTGGAAACATCCATGGCAAAGACGATATCAATACCTTCTCGCTTGATTGTTTCCATTTTGGTGCCGATTTTTGGGTTTACTAACCCCAGAATCAAAGCGGTTATTGCTAGTAACATCAAAGAGAACTTGAGAGTTGACTTAAGAACAGATCTTTCCGGACTTAATTTTCTTACCAGGTCGATATCGCCAAATTCTCGTTGCTTCTTTCTTTTCCAGTATAATACATAGAAGAAAAGTAGCACCAAAACCGGTATGATGCTCAAAAGATACAGATAGCCTTTTTCTTCTAATTCGTACATGTCTATATAAAACTTTTAAAAATTGTGTTTCTTAATCCGATTTCAACCAGAACGAGAAGACCTGCCAGCAGAACTAATGGACGATACTTTTCGTCGTAATCGTAATATTTGAGCTCCTCGATTTCGGTAGTCTCAAGTTTGTTAATCTCGCTATAGATTTGTATCAACTTTGAATTGCTGGTTGCTCTGAAATACTTACCTCCTGTTTTTCTTGCGATGCTTCTCATGAGTTTTTCGTCGATTTCTACTTGCATCATGCGAAATAAAAATTGTCCATTTGGCGCTATTGCATAAGGGAACTCTGCCATTCCGTTGGTTCCTATTCCAATTGTATAGACCTTAATTCCGTATTGCTCGGCGATATCAGCTGCTGTTTCTGGTTCTATAAAGCCCGAATTATTAACGCCATCGGTTAACAAAATGATTACTTTGCTTTTCGCTTTGCTTTCTTTCAGTCTATTTATTGCTGTTGTTAGTCCCATTCCTATACCTGTTCCGTCTTGCAACACTCGGTCGTACTTAATACTGTTTACTGCGTCAAGAACTACAGCTTTATCACTGGTAACCGGTGTTTTGGTATATGCTTCTGCAGCATAAACCACGAGCCCAATACGATCGTTTGGTCTTTGTTGCACAAAATTAGAGGCCACTTTCTTTAGCGCTTCCATTCTATTTGGCTTCAAGTCTTTGGCCAACATACTCCCTGAAACATCCACTGCCATAACAATATCAATTCCTTTTGTAGTTTTTGTTTCGTTGCTTATATCTACCGTTCTTGGTCGTGCCATTGCCAAAATAAGAGCGCTAAGTGCAAGTAACCGCAAAAGAAAAAGAAAAGGGTTTAGTTTTGCTAAGATTGACGATGTTGTTTGAAAGCCTTGCAATGAACTTATTTTCAAAGTTGGTGCTTGCTGTTTGTGCTTCCACATGTACCACACTATTGCAAGCGGGAGCAAGAGGAAAAGCCAAAAAAACCCGGGATTCAAAAAGGTAATCTCTTTCATTAATTACTTACTCTTTTAAGTTCAACCGAATTCAAGATACGCTCGGATATTTGATTTGCATATTCATCTCCTTCTTCGTGCGAAATACAAACCTGTTGCAAACCTCCGTCTTGATGAAACAACAAGATTTCATAATAGAATTTTGTACTAGTTTTGGTAATACTGTTTACAAACGAAAAGGTACCATAACCTTTTAGTCCTCGAACCCCAAGTTTAGTATCGAATTCTTCTTGCTTAACAATCATGTTTTGTGCTCCTTGACTTTGAATCAGTTGCAAGGAACCTTCCATCGCTTTTGCTAAATCAACTTCAGTTTCTTGTTTGAATTTGTATGTCGAAACTAAAACCTGAAATTTGCCTAAAATGCTTCCGTGTGTGAATGATTGCATCTCTTTAATCAATGCCATTCCATCTTTTGGGAGCGATTTTGATAAATCGACTCGTTTCAAAACCACTGGAGTTTCAATTGTAACGCCTGGGTTACCATAATCACTGTAAACCCACTCACCTTCCAAAAGTTCTTTGGAATCATTCCCTAGAATAACATCTTTAACAAAACTAAATCCTTTGGTAACAATCATAAAGGATAAAGTAAACACAACTACGCCCAAGACTGCACCAACTGTTATTTGAATTCGTTTTTTACGCTTTCGCAACAACTGAAGACGAATTTGTTCTTTTCGCTGTAACTCATTCAATATGAGTTCATCTTCTTGCTCTACTACAACCGGAATAGCCTTATCCAATATTACTATTGCGCTTTCAATTTTCTTCCGATCTTCTGTAATTTCGAAATCGAGTGGCTTTGACTTGGCGAACTTCACTAAGTCGGCTTGCTTTAGGACTTTCTCAAGGTTCTCGAACGTCTCAGGTGAAAGCGACATCTTTTTTTTCTGCGAGGCTTTTCTCAGTCCTTCAATAAGTTCGGAAGTTGTGCTTTCCATTGCCGGAACTTCGATCGCTTCTTCTATATAATTTCTGGCAATATTCGTCAATTCGCTGTAGTACTCTTTTACTTCCCCTTTTTGCCAAAGTTGCTTTTTCTCTAAGGAATTGAGTAGGCTTGTTGCTTTTTCTATGGGTGTTTTGAAGTCTTCTTTTTCTATTTTCTTTATTTGTCTTTTCTTGACAAACCAATAAACAAATGCTCCTATTGCGGCTAAAAATAAAACAAACAAGAGCAATTTCCATATCCAACTTTTACTTGAACTAACCTCAGCAATTGGTTTTATATCGTATAGCTTTTGTTTTAAGGTGTCTACAACTACATTATCAACCTCAACTTTGATGCTGTCGGTAAAATATGGTTTGTTGTTGATAAGAACCGTCATTCTTGGGATAGTGTATCTTCCGCTATCAAACTGAGTAAGGCCAAATCGCTTTATCAATTCGTATCGACCCTCTTTTCTTAATGTATCGATGGGATAAGATTGAATAACCTCCAACACACCGAGCATTTTTGGATTTGGAAAAGCAACTTTCGAAGCAGTGTCTATAGTTGTCTTTAGTGTCAGTTTAAACTCTGCTCCAATTTTATTCTTCGTAGTGTCTATTGTTGTCAAAACTTGCTTTTGCTGTCCGTAAACAAACATTGTTAGCAAAAAAACACCAAAGGCAAAAACAACTTTTTTCATAACTTTAATCCTAAAACCTGTTTTATCTGGACTTAAAATAGCCTAAAAGCTTGGTGACATAACTTTCATCAACCCTTGTGTTTACAACGCCAGAGCCCGACTTACTGAACGTATCTCTAAAATAATGTATTCGGTCTTGATAGTATTTTTCATAACTTAATCTTACCGATTTGGAGCTTGTATTGACCCACCGAACCAATCCGGTCTCTGCATCTAACATAGAAACCATTCCTATGTTTGGCATTTTTTCTTCACGCAAATCATAAACTCTGATTCCCGTAATATCATGTTTTTTTGACGCAATCTTCAGTGTATGTTCATAGTTATCCGACATGAAATCCGAAATTACAAACACGATTGCCTTTTTTTTCTGCGTACTTGAAAGAAATTTAAGTGCTTGGGCAATATCGGTTCTGTGACTTTTTGGTTGGAACTCGATTAATTCTCTGATAATCCGCAAAACATGTGACCTGCCTTTCTTAGGGGGAATATACAATTCGATTTGGTCTGAGAATAGAATCAAACCAATCTTGTCGTTATTTTGAGTTGCCGAAAATGCCATTGTTGCTGCTATTTCGGTCACTATATCTTTTTTAAACTTGTTTCTCGTGCCAAAATTCTCAGATCCGCTTATGTCGACCATGAGCATCATAGTCAATTCCCGTTCTTCTTCAAAAACCTTAACATGTGTTTCGTTATAGCGGGCCGTAACATTCCAGTCTATCGAACGAATATCATCTCCATATTGGTAAGGTCTCACCTCTGAAAAAGTCATACCGCGTCCTTTAAATGATGTATGGTACTCTCCAGAAAATATATGATCACTTAACCTTCGGGTCTTTATTTCGATTTTGCGTACTTTTTTGAGTAAGTCTTTTGTTTCCATTTCTATTCGCTTGCTACCAAGACTTAAAAACACAATTTTCCAACATAAAATGTCTTAGATTGACTATTAAACACGGAAGAAATATACCAATGTTATGGAACTTCAACCTCATTAACTATTTTGTTAATGATGTCAACCGAAGTAATATTCTCGGCTTCCGCTTCGTAGGTAATACCAATTCTATGGCGTAATACATCGTGAACTACTGCTCTTACATCTTCTGGAATTACGTAACCACGTCTCTTGATAAATGCATAGCACTTCGCAGCGTTAGCTAGATTTATACTTCCTCGGGGTGATGAACCAAAACCAATCAAAGGTTTTAGATCCTGCAACTTATACTTTTCTGGATATCTTGTAGCAAAAATGATATCCAATATATACTTTTCAATCTTTTCATCCATGTAAACCTCTCGGACAGCTGCTTGAGCACGCAGAATTTGGTCTATGGAGACTACTTGATTCACGTTGTCATATGTTCCAGATAAATTTTGTCTTATCACCATTCGCTCCTCGTCCATTTTCGGATAATCAATGACTGTCTTCAACATAAAGCGGTCAACCTGAGCTTCCGGAAGCGGATAAGTTCCTTCTTGTTCGATTGGATTCTGTGTGGCAAGAACCAAGAAAGGTTTATCTAGAACAAAAGTACTATCGCCAATGGTGACTTGCTTCTCCTGCATAGCTTCAAGTAAAGCAGATTGTACTTTTGCAGGCGCCCTATTGATCTCATCTGCCAAAACAAAGTTGGCAAAAATCGGCCCTTTTTTAATAGAAAATTCATTTTGTTTGATGTTATAAACCATGGTTCCAACCACATCTGCCGGAAGCAAATCCGGCGTAAATTGAATCCTGCTAAAAGAACCATGAACAGCTTTTGCCAATGTATTGATTGCTAAAGTTTTTGCTAATCCCGGAACACCTTCCAATAAAATGTGCCCTTGTCCTAAAAGACCAATGAGTAATCGTTCAATCATGTGCTTTTGACCAACTATCACTTTGTTCATTTCCATTGTAAGTAAGTCAATAAAAGCACTTTCTCTCTCTATTTTTTCATTAATCGCTCTGATGTCTAAAGTCGTGGTGTTTTCTTCCATTTCGATGATTTTAAAACCTTGAATTGTAGGGTTAAATTGAACGACGCAAATTGGATTTTTTTTTAGCAGTAAGATGTTAAATAATGGTTAAAACTTCATGGGTTATCAGGCCATTAAGGATGATTTATGATAGCATTTTTATATTTTTAAGAACTAAATGTGCTGACAATTCAATATACTTCTTAATTATTTTTAAATCACTAAAACATTATCATGAGTAGAACTACTTTTTCAAGAATTGTTGCAGGAACGATGACTTGGGGTAAATGGGGAAAAAACCTGAATGAAAGTCAAATGATTTCTTTACTAGATTGTTGCATTGATAATGGTATTACATCATTTGACCACGCCGATATATATGGTGGCTACACTACTGAAAAAGAGTTTGGAATAGCTTTTAAGAAAAGTAAAATATCTCGTGAAAAGATGCAATTGATTTCTAAGTGTGGAATTCAATATCAATCTGAAAACAGAAATAATACAATTAAGCATTATAACTACAACAAAGATTACATCATATGGTCGGTTGAAGAGTCTCTTAGAAATCTTCATTCAGACTATTTGGATTTATTGCTTTTACATCGTCCTAGTCCATTGATGATTGCAGAAGAAATTGCCGAAGCTGTTCATTTCTTAAAAAAAGACGGCAAAATTCTCGATTTTGGATTATCTAATTTCAGTCCGATGCAAACTGACCTCATTTCTAGTATGTGCGAAGTCAAATACAATCAAATTCAATTTTCCGCTACTCATATTGACCCGATGTTAGACGGCTCTTTAGATCATATGCAACTCCATCGAATTCGTCCGATGGCGTGGAATCCATTGGGCTCAGTTTTTAAGAGCAAAGACGAAAAATCAGACCGCGTATACAAACAAATTGAAATCCTAGCTAACCAATACAACGTTGAAATGACCCATATTTTGCTTGCGTGGATTTTAAAGCATCCCTCTCAGATCATACCGGTTTGTGGTACAACCGATCCGAAGCGGCTTTCTAGCCTAAATGATGCTTTCAACATCGATATGCAATTGGAAGACTGGTTTTCAATTTGGGTTGCAAGTACCGGAAATAAGGTTCCTTAGTTCTATCATATAAAACAAATGATAAACAAACGTCTTCTAATCAAAAATCTATTAGCTCACAATGATGAATCGAGTTTCTATGACAAAAAGCGCCAATTAAATTTGCATACTCGTGAAGGCAAGGCGAAATTCTTAAAACATATTTGTGCTCTTTCTAATTCAAATCCGACCAACAACTCATACATTGTAGTTGGTGTCGAGGATCAAGACAATGAAATTGTTGGTGACGACTTTTTTGATGACAGTCATATTCAAAATCTCGTAAATGCTTTTTTGGAAAACCCTCCGAAGATATCTTATGAAAATGTTCCTTTTCCAATATTGCCAAAGGATAAAGTTGTTGGATTAGTTACAATTAAACCAAAAAACAAGACTTCATTCTTTAAGAAAGGAATTCATAATATTCTGCCGAACACTGTATTTATAAGAATCGGTAGCAACACAGTTCCGATAGATCACAAATTCGAAAAAAACTATCAAAATACTGAAACTGTAATCGGGATAGAAAACAACTCTAGAAACAGCATTGAATA
>CANHBE010000101.1 GCA_947458575.1 Flavobacteriaceae bacterium
AAACTCCTGGAATACCTGTAAACTGTTCAGCTACATGGAAAGGTTGTGACAAGAAACGTTGCACACGACGAGCTCTTGATACCGCTAGTTTATCGTCTTCAGACAATTCCTCCATACCAAGGATGGCGATGATATCTTGCAATTGCTTGTATTTTTGTAGAATTTCCTTAACGCGTTGTGCACAATCGTAATGATCATCTCCTAAGATTTGAGGTGTCAAAATTCGTGAAGTAGAATCTAGTGGATCTACCGCTGGATAAATACCTAACTCGGCAATTTTACGAGACAATACCGTTGTTGCATCTAAGTGCGCAAAGGTAGTTGCCGGTGCCGGGTCGGTTAAGTCATCCGCAGGCACATAAACTGCTTGAACAGATGTAATAGATCCTTTATTGGTTGACGTGATACGCTCTTGCATCGCACCCATTTCTGTTGCTAAAGTTGGCTGGTAACCTACGGCAGATGGCATACGACCTAGAAGCGCTGATACCTCAGAACCTGCTTGGGTGAAACGGAAGATGTTGTCAACGAAAAACAATACATCTTTTCCTTGATCTGAACCTGCTCCATCTCGGAAATATTCTGCGATGGTTAATCCCGAAAGTGCAACACGTGCACGAGCTCCTGGTGGTTCGTTCATTTGTCCGAATACGAAAGTAGCTTTAGATTCTCTCATGCCGGGCATATCTACTTTAGATAAATCCCATCCTCCTTCTTCCATAGAATGCATGAAAGCATCTCCGTATTTTATAATTCCTGACTCTAACATCTCACGAAGCAAGTCATTTCCTTCACGGGTTCTTTCTCCAACTCCTGCAAATACTGATAGACCACCGTGACCTTTTGCGATATTGTTGATTAACTCCTGAATCAATACAGTTTTACCTACTCCAGCTCCGCCGAACAAACCAATTTTTCCTCCTTTTGCGTATGGCTCGATAAGATCGATAACTTTAATTCCTGTGAATAAAACTTCAGAAGAAGTTGAAAGATCTTCAAACTTTGGTGCTGGTCTGTGAATAGACAATCCGTTATCTCCAGTTTTAGGCAATTCGCCTAATCCGTCAATCGCATCGCCTATTACGTTGAAGAGACGTCCGTAAACATCTGCTCCGATTGGCATTTTGATTGGATTTCCCGTTCCTACTACTTCATAACCTCTGCTCAAACCATCTGTAGAATCCATTGAAATGGTACGTACGGTATTCTCACCGATGTGCGATTGTACTTCAAGTACTAACAGTGTACCGTCTTTTTTGGTGATTTCCAAAGAATCGTAGATTTTCGGAAGTTCAACATCTTTACCGTTGAATACTACGTCCACTACAGGACCAATGATTTGTGCAACTTTTCCTATTACTTTTGACATTGCTTATGTATTTATTAAATAGCTATTTAGGTTATTGAAAACAGAGCCGTGTACCGCCTCTTTTTTCGAGTGCAAAGATAATTTTTTAAAATAATAAATCAATATAAAAAGCATAAAAAAATATCCTTTTTTTGAGGTATTCTTAGTGATTTGAATTCACAAGAAATAATGTTATTCGAAAACCAATAAAAAAGGCCATCAACTACTGCTGATGGCCTTTCTGTAATTTTGAACATGTAAACAGCTATGGCAAGAAAGATGGATAACTGAAAGGAAAGTCTTGTGGTTTGTACTTCTTGAAAGAAGATCCATAAGTTTTCTCAATGGCTTCCAAGAATTTATTGGCTATGTATGCATTTGCTCTTGCTGTAAGATGTACACCATCTAATCCGAATGCGCCACCTTGCACATATTGATTGGTGAAATGATAAGTGTCGAATAAGATTCCACCGTTTTTCAATTGATTCAAAACAGCATGAGCATCAACAAATGCTAGTCCATTAGCAGTGGCTAAACCTTTAATAGTTTCGTTGTACGCTGTGGTCGCAGTTCGAATTTCCTCAACTTCTTTTTTCGAGAGCACCCAACGATCTGCCAGAGGAAACTGTGTTCCATTGCCTAGCCCTAAATGTGCTGATGCTGAAACGCCTTGTGAACTTAAAACAATATAATCTTCAGGTGTGGTCAGTCTCATCTTGATCAACCCTGGATTAAGGACTGAAATGTCTGTCAAATATTCATCCACCATTACAACCGGTCTTCTTTTGCCGGCGGTAAAGACAATTTTTCTTTGAATTTGTTCTGCTTCAGAAATTAAACCAAGGTCCTTTGCAGCGTTTAATCCGCCATTATATGCAGCATAACCGGCATTAAGCTGATTTGCTTGAGCTTCCGTTAGTTCAGGAATTGGATTGTACCCAACAGTCGTCAAAAACGGAATTGAAGCAACATCTGGGATGTTTGCCACCACTCCTTTTGCCCCTCCGGAGGTTAGTGTAGTAACCAAAGCTGTATAAGTTCCGTCAAAGCCTACACCTGGAGCTCCAGTTGGAGGTGTTATCGGATCGGAACCATCGCCTCCCGTTGTTGCATATCCTAACACATCATTATTCCCGATCCAAAGCGAGAAGAAAGTTGGATTTTGCGCCATAGCATCTGCAACTACAGAAGTGCTTGCGCTTGAAGCAAATCGTACGAAATAGGGATTTGCAGTTGGTGGTATTGTAAGAATACCCGTCGGATTACCATATCCCGGGGCTAACAAGTGGAAACTCTTGGCGCCCGGTACACCCATATTATTATAGGAACCTGTCAGAATGTTGGTTACCTCTGTTGTTGGGAAACGATTGAATGGCGCTTGAGCGAGCGATTTAATTACCGGCAATCCATTTTCGAATTTTTCCAGAACCAATCGGGGCGCAAATGCTGCATTAAAATTACCAAAAAACAGAAGGCCACCTGTATTATCGTTCATGTACGGAATTGTAAATTCTCCTCCACCAACGGTTGCAAATTGATCCGCCATTAGTTTTGCGTATGAATTCTTTTGCCCTTCCTTAAACAATGCTCCATCACTGAAACCTGCAGTTAATGAATTCCCAAGTGCAACATATTTTGAAAAATCTGCCGACCCTTTAGAGACTACAACTTCGGGTTGTATTCCAGAAGTGTCTTCCACGTCTTGTGAACAGGATGCCAGCGCAACTGACGCAATGACTATCCATTTAAAATTTTTTATCATGATTCTTAAATTTTATGTTTGATTAAGGGTTGATTGTCCATGAAACTAGATACTGCTGCCCAATGCGTCCAGCTCCGATTACTTGCAGATAATCATCCGCTCCGATGTTTGAGGCACTCAGCTTTAGCACAGACTTTAATGCCGGAATTCCATAAGAAATTTGCGCATCAAATACTGTAATCTCTGGAATAGTTCCGTCAGCAAAAGATGACTGCCATAAGTACTCGCTACTCCATCTTGCATTTACGTTAAACCCGAAGTTCTTGAATAATTTTTCATTACCGATAGAAGCCTTTACTCGGTGCTTTGGCGTATTGAATCCAGCAATAAAAGAAGGGTCTCTTTCTTGATCGAATTCAAATTGAGCGTGGTTGTAGTTTGCTCCTATTTCAAAATTCTTGAATAGTTTTCTAGACAATCCAACACCGAAACCAAACGATGTGATTTCAGTAGCAGAATTAGAATAAATTTGGAATGTTCTAGCATCTCTGTTGCGAATCGCCTGAATTGCCAAATCATTAAGAGGCAATCCTTCTTGTGCAACACCATAATATGGAATAACAAGTCTACTTGTACTCAAAAAGTCATTATATATATTATAGTAGGCATTAACATCAACCGAAAGGTTATTGTTTACAACTGTCTTATAACCAACTTCAAAAGCTTTTACCTGTTCAGGTTTTACTAAACTTGGTACTGAAGCCAATTGCAAAACTGACGTATCTTGAGTAATGTTGAATAGTCTTACTGACGGATCAGTATATGCTGGTCTAGTGTATGCGTCAACTCCAGTAAAGGTAACTGTTGTTGGCTGACCTAAAGCTACACCAGCGGCACTTGTTGGAAGCGTTTCTGTATAACGTGTCAAATTGCCCTCTTGCGAACCAATCAAAGCAAATGGTCCTAAATCCAAACCAATGAATAAATCTTGCGTAGTCGGATTTCTGAATCCAGTTTGAAATGATGTTCTAAACACATGATTTTTCTTTTCACCTGCAGAATACACGAGCGATATTCTTGGAGACACAAAACCGTCGAAAAATTCTGATTTATCATAACGAACAGAACCTGTAAGCTTCAAGCGATCGTCAAGTACTTTCTTTTGCATTTGAACGTATGTCCCAAATTCAGTATAGTTGATTGGACCATCGTCATCTGTAAAGATTGTTCCTTCAGAATCTAAAGAATACTGTCTGAAAGACGCTCCCAATTGAAATTCTGCAAACTTAATCATGTCCTTGAAGTTGTAGTTTGCATCGGAGTGATAAATTTTCGAACGGTCAATAAACTTCGCTCCTTGTGTCAAGTCCGGATTTTGAATAACTGTTGCTAACGCATTGTTATATTCTGCTGTTCCAACTTGAAAACGAGGCAATCCACTTGCATTTAAACCTAAGGGGTTATTTCCAAATACATTCGGATCAAATCCAGGAACAATGGTCACATTATTATCAGCAAAATTTCTTGCAAAAGAGGAAGCTTGCTCGCCTGTTAATCCAAGTTGCGCTTGAGATCGAATAAAAGCCGTCCCATAATCAGTAAACCAACCTCTGTCAGACTTTGCAGCTCTATTTACGTTCCATGCTGCAAATCGCATGTCGTAAGAATCTCCTGCGTCTTCGGTAGTCATATATCCTCTAACGAAGAAATTTTTGCCTTTAACCTCAAGTTTGCTTTGTTGCATAATGAAGTTTTCTAGGCGATATCTGTTGGCTCCTTGATAAACAGTATTACCTACTCCAACTTTGTGTTGTAGAATAACTTCAAAGTCATTTTTCCACGGTTTGATGTGAAGTGAAAAGTCGGCTTTTACGCTTTCAATTGTGTTATCATTCAAATCTTGTTCTCTATACCCAGTTCTACTCACTAATCCTATATTCGGTAAAAAGTTAGAAACCTCATCTCCATAGGAATTCAATCCATCGTAGTTTGGGTTGTTTGCATGTCCTATTGTTCCTCCGGAAACACTGCGTTCGTCAGCAGGAATCCATTCTGTGGCTTTCATCAATGTGATATTCGCTTTTCCAGCTATATATTCATTAAATTTATGAGCAGCACGCATTCCGAAATCCCAGTAGTCATTTGTGCCAGCAATTTCTTGCGTTGTTTGCCCGTATTTACCATAAACACTTATTCCTTGATGGGTAAATGGACTTTTACTATTCATAAACAAAATTCCATTAAACGCATTTGCACCGTATAATGCCGATGAAGCACCTGGCAACAACTCTACGTTAGCCACATCAAGCTCTGAGAGTCCAATTAGATTTCCAAGCACAAAATTTAGAGCAGGAGAAGCGTTATCCATACCATCAACTAATTGCAAAAATCGAGTGTTAGCAACAGTCGCAAATCCTCTCGTGTTTATCGATTTAAAGTTAAGACTACTTGTGTTAAAGTGAACCTCTTT
Organism: Flavobacteriaceae bacterium; assembly: GCA_947458575.1. Classification (GTDB taxonomy): domain Bacteria; phylum Bacteroidota; class Bacteroidia; order Flavobacteriales; family Flavobacteriaceae; genus Flavobacterium. Next base: position 5,521 of record CANHBE010000101.1, read on the forward strand.
TAGATTCTCCAGTCCTTCATAAAAACTGGGCGAAGTGGTGTTCTTAACGTCTTTTAGACCCATTCTTTCAATCGTAACAGGAGATTCGAGAAGTCTTTCCGGTGTTCGCGATGCTGAAACTACAATTTCATTCAATTTCGTTTCCTCGTCTTGCAGAGCAACTGAGATTTTTTGATTATTGGATGAAACAGAGACATTCTTCTTTTCGAAGCCTATGCTGCTAATTTCCAATTTAAACGGTAGACTGGCATTTGTTGTCAGTTTAAAATTACCATCCCCGTCTGTTACTGTTCCAGCAGAATCGCCTAGAACCTTCACATTTGCCCCCGGAACCGGCTGATTTTTACTATCAGTAACCGAGCCTGTAACTGTGTTTTGAGCCTGGGTAAAAGCACAAAACAACAATGACATAATAAATAAGTACAATTTCATTGGTTTATAGTTTTCTTGGTTAAAGTAGCCAAGATACAAAGTTTTTCCATATTCGTAAAAAGCGGAATTTAAAAATTCAGAATTCACAACCTGCCAAATGCTTTATTAACAATCTGCTAATGCATCAAACTTTATTAGCGTTATTTTAACATTTAATCGAAAAGTTTAAATAAAATACTATGCACGCCTAATAATCGTTCGCCAATTTGAATTTATCGTAAAATTATAAAGTGGTTTGGTCACAAAAAAAGCGAGAAAAATTCTCGCTTTTGATTTAATTTGTTGATAACTTTTATTCTACCGTTACTGATTTTGCAAGATTCCTTGGCTGATCGACATTGCAGCCTCTCATGACTGCGATATGATAAGAGAGCAATTGTAATGGTATCGTAGTAAGTAACGGAGATAACGCATCGGAAGTCTCCGGGATTTCAATCACATAATCTGCCAAATCTCGAACTTGAACATCACCCTTGGTAACGACAGCTATGATTTTACCGCTTCTTGACTTGATTTCTTGAATGTTGCTTACGACTTTGTCATAGTGTCCCTGCTTAGGAGCAATAACAATCACGGGCATATGTTCGTCAATTAGCGCAATTGGACCATGTTTCATTTCAGCAGCCGGATAACCTTCTGCATGTATGTATGATATCTCTTTCAATTTGAGTGCACCTTCTAATGCCACGGGAAAATTGTATCCTCTTCCCAAGTAAAGGCAATTGGTTGAATCTTTGAATTTTGCAGCAATTTCTTTTGTCTTATCATTGGTTTCCAATGCTTCCTTCACTTTCTCTGGTATCAATTCCAATTCTTGCAAATAGCGATGGAAATCGGAATTTGACAATGTTCCTTTTGCTTTTGCTAATCTCAAAGCAATCATCGTTAATACCGTAATTTGCGTTGTAAAAGCTTTGGTAGAAGCTACTCCAATTTCTGGCCCCGCATGAGTGTATGCTCCTGCATGGGTTTCTCGCGAGATTGAAGAACCGACAACATTACAAACTCCAAAAACAAAAGCTCCACGCTCTTTTGCTAACTTAATCGCTGCCAAAGAATCGGCTGTTTCTCCCGATTGTGAAATGGCTATAACTACATCACCTTTATTTATAATTGGATTTCTGTATCTAAACTCCGATGCATATTCAACCTCAACTGGGATACGAGCAAACTCTTCAATAATATACTCTGCAACCAAACCAGCATGCCAAGAGGTACCACAAGCAATAATCAATATTCTTTGTGCATTGAGAAACTTTTCGAGGTTATCTTCCACCCCTGCCATTTGGATTATTCCTTGGTTGGCTAACAGACGTCCGCGATAAGTATCTTTGATTACGTTAGGTTGCTCATATATTTCCTTCAACATGAAGTGGTCATAGCCTCCTTTTTCAATTTGCTCAAGATTCATTTGCAATTCCTGAACGTAAGGATCGACAATAGTGTCGTCTTTTATGTTTCTGATTTTTAATGGCTTATGCAAACGCACAACCGCCATTTCTTCATCCTCTAGATAAATAGCGTTTGATGTATACTCAATAAAAGGCGATGCGTCTGATGCAATAAAGAACTCATCGTTTCCAACACCAATTGCAAGAGGACTACCGAGTCTGGCAACTACCATCTCATCCGGATTCTTCTTGTCGAAAACACAAATTGCATAGGCTCCTACGACTTGGTTGAGAGCCACTTGGACTGCTTTACCCAATTTAAGATTCTCCTTTTTCTGTACTTCTTCTATTAGATTAACCAATACTTCTGTATCAGTATCTGATTTGAAATTATAACCTCTTTTGATTAACTCCTTCTTCAGTGGTTCATAATTCTCAATAATTCCATTGTGAATAATAGCCAACTCTCCGGAATTTGAAAGGTGTGGATGTGAATTAACATCATTAGGCACTCCGTGGGTAGCCCATCGAGTGTGGCCCATACCGATTGTACCTTCGGTTGTTTTCTCTGCGACAGATCTTTCTTCGAGATCTGAAACTTTTCCCTTTGTTTTTGAGATTTTTAAATCTTTACCATCATACAACATAATACCGGCACTGTCATAGCCTCTGTACTCCAATCTTTTTAATCCTTTTATGATAATAGGATAAGCTTCTCTAAATCCTATATAACCCACAATTCCGCACATAATTTAGTCTTGTTTTGGTTTAGTAAAATATATCTTTAGTCTAATTCTCTTATCGATAGGTACTTTTTCGCCACTTCCAAATAAAATAGTCCCTAACGGATTGACTATCGATGCAGAAGGCAAATCGGCAACATTAAACGCAGTTATTGGCGTCTTTAATTTCTTGTTTTGAACATCTCCTATGTTTTCTGTAACCACCAATCCCAGTCGAACATTCGTGGAATCGGAATTGTTTATCAACCCACGAATGTGATTGGTAATATTTATTTTGTAATAATTTCCTCGACCAGCAGATTTCTTAATGATTCCGCCAAAAGTTGATCTCGCAAATTTTGGTTTAGAAGAAGATGTGTTTTGATCTGCAAAATAATCTACCAAGGGTCGTTCGTTTTTTAGGTCATACAAATATATTCTATTGGGTTCATCCGCCACGGTGCCCAATGCATCTCGATCAACAAAAAAACTTAAACTAGCATCATTCACAAGCCAATTGTTAGCTCGTAGCTCTTCCAATTTGTCTGCTACACCATTACCGTTTGTGTCTGCCCCAAAAAGATCAATTACTGCCATTGAACCTG
>CANHBE010000102.1 GCA_947458575.1 Flavobacteriaceae bacterium
GAAGCATCATTCAAAAAAGTCTCGTAGCTTGCTTTAAACTGCATCGGAATTTCCTTCATTGAATTAGCAACAGCTTGACGAACAAGAACTTGATTTGTTTGCATTGCAGCTTCTAGCAAAAACGATCTGTTTTCAAACGACTCTGTAGCGGATTGATATACCAGTAGCTCTTTGATTGGATAATAAACATCACTTTGCATGATCTTCAGGATTTGATCGCGGTTTTTTGAGAGTTCTAAAGGATTTTCTCTCAATGAGAAGTACTGCCGGATAAACGCATTCTTAAGCAACAATTCATCTGCTTCTTTCACCGGAAAAGCACTTTCTTCTAACCATTTTTTTCGAAAAAATGCAGTATCAAAATTGGATACTTTCTGAACTTCATTTAGGAAATCATCTGTAGAAACATTTTGGTACGCATATTTTTTCAAATAGTTCTTTACGGCAGTATCAAATTTTTTCTTGCCCATCTTTTCCCTCATGAAATGCAATGCCCAAGCACCTTTTTGATAAAAAGACAAACTACTGGCTTTTTCGTTTAGTACGGGAATCGTATCTGATTTTGCTGCTTCCGTCAATTGCCGCGACATCAAATACAATTTGTTGTAAAAATAGTCGTCTCCAAAAATCTTGCGTTCGGCCAGTAAGGCATAGTAGGTCGCAAATCCTTCTTGTAACCAGTGGTCTCTCCCCGACTTTGCGGTTACCAAATTTCCGAACCATTGATGCGCAAGTTCATGCGCGTTAATATTGATATAGTTTCGATCTGTGAAACCGATACTGTCCACAATAAAATCTCTTGAAAATAAAGTTGCAGTTGTATTCTCCATACCCGCATACAAAAAATCATGTACCGGAATTTGTCGGTAAACTTCCCAAGGATACGCCACACCAATCTCACTTTCCAAAAAATCAAAGACTTCTTTACTACTCTTGTATGTTGATGCCACAAATGGACGATCCGATTTTTCATAGTAATTATGCAATGGGACACCTGAACGAGAATGCAAGTCTTGTTTCTCAAAACGACCAATCGCGAGCATCACCAAGTAACTGCTCATCGGTTTCTTCATTTTGTATTGCCAAATCAAATCATCTCCTACCAACTCTTTTTTAACTAATTCGCCATTAGAAATTACATCAAAGCTCTTGTGAAATTTGATTCTCAGTCCAAAAACCAATTTTTCATTGGGGTCATCAAAACTTGGAAGCCAATGGCTTGTGTATTTTCCCTGGCCCTGAGTCCATATTTGCCCTGCTACTTCTTCAGGAGTGTCAACTTCGGTGGTGAAATCCCAATTCACGAAATACATGGTCTGCGTCGGAAATGCCTCATAGCTGAAAGTCAATGTATTTTCTCCGAGGCGATAACCTTCAAACAAAAGGAGTTGTTTCTTGTTTTCATGAAATTTCACTGCCTTACCATTTATCATCAAATCAGAAAAAGTCATCTTCTGAGCATCGATGCGAATGCTATCAATCGCAGCATTTACGACAAACGAATAGCTCACTGTTCCGACTACATTTCGCTTAACGGGATTGACTTCAATCGAAGCGTTCGCAGCGGTAAAATCGACAAATTTGACCTGTTGTGCATAAACAAATGAGGTTAGCCAAAAAAAAAGAAAGCCGTATCGCATGAACAACTATTTAAATTCAACAAGTACAAATATAAGGTAGGAATGGGATTTCTGCTCATAAGAAATTTTCAAATTTTCAAATTAAAAACTATCTTCGCTTTTGTAATTAAAAGCCATACAAAAACCATGTAATCCAATCACGCGAAATGTCTCACTTACTGCAAACTCCCATCGAATTCCTCAAAGGTGTCGGACCTACTCGCGGAGAGCTACTCCGCAAAGAATTAGGCATTCAACTCTATGAAGATCTTATTCAACATTATCCAAATCGATACATTGATCGCACGCGATATTATAAAATCAATGAACTAAGAAATCAACCGGCTGAGGTTCAAATTATCGGAAAAATTACTCATGTCAAAATGGTTGAGCAAAAACGTGGTAAGCGTCTCGTAGCCAATTTTGTAGATGAAACAGGGCAAATGGAATTGATCTGGTTTCAAGGTCACAAGTGGATCAGAGAAAGTTTGCAAATTAATGTTCCAATCGTCATCTTTGGAAAAAGCACACTTTTCAACTACGTTTTGACTATGTCGCATCCTGAGATCGAACTGGTTTCAGAACACCAAACAAGTTTGCGTTCCGCATTGCAGGCGGTCTATCCATCGACAGAAACTTTAAACAATCGAGGTATTTCCAATAGGGTCGTTTCAAAGATTATGCAGCAGCTATTTCACGAAACGCAGAGTCTTTTTGTCGAAACGCTTCCGAGCTATTTGATTTCAGACCTTAACCTGATGTCGAAGAAAGATGCGTTATTCAATATTCATTTTCCAACCAGCACTGAGGCACTAAACAAAGCACAAATCCGCTTGAAGTTTGAAGAATTATTTTTTATTCAGCTGCAGTTAATTACCAAGAACCTCATCAGAAAGCAGAAAATCAAGGGTCACGCTTTCATTTCCGTGGGTGATCATTTTAATAATTTCTTTCAAAATCATTTGCCGTTCAATTTAACTGATGCTCAAAAACGGGTGTTGAAGGAGATTCGAAATGACATGGGTAAGCCTGCACAAATGAATAGATTGTTACAGGGAGATGTGGGCTCAGGAAAGACCATCGTCGCGTTTATGAGTATGCTACTGGCTTTAGATAACGGTTTTCAATCCTGCCTGATGGCTCCAACTGAAATATTAGCAAATCAGCATTTCATTGGTTTAAGTGAATTAGCTAAAGAACTAAATATCAACATAAAAATACTGACTGGGTCAACTAAAACTTCCGAAAGAAAAATCATTCATGAAGAATTAGAAAACGGAACCTTATCAATTATTATCGGGACTCATGCGCTGCTTGAAGACAAAGTACAATTCCATAATCTTGGGCTAGCTATTATTGATGAGCAACATCGTTTTGGTGTAGAGCAACGTTCGAAATTATGGAAAAAAAACGCAGTGCCTCCACATGTTCTCGTGATGACTGCTACGCCAATTCCTAGAACTTTAGCTATGAGTTTGTATGGCGATTTAGATGTCTCGGTTATTGATGAGTTGCCGCCGGGAAGGAAACCTATTCAAACAGTACATCGTTTTGATTCTAATCGATTGAATGTTTGGAAATTTATTCGAGACGAAATTGAAAAGGGCAGACAAATCTATATTGTTTATCCGTTGATACAAGAATCAGAGAAGATGGACTTTAAAGATTTGATGGATGGTTACGAGAGTATCTCCCGAGATTTTCCTTTGCCGAAATACGCCATTTCTATTGTTCATGGCAAAATGAAACCTGCTGAAAAAGATGCGGAAATGAAACGCTTTTCAGAGGGAAAAACCAACATTATGGTCGCCACTACGGTCATAGAAGTGGGTGTTAATGTGCCGAATGCAAGTGTAATGATTATAGAAAGTGCAGAACGTTTTGGACTTTCGCAGTTGCATCAGTTGCGGGGACGAGTCGGACGCGGAGCAGAACAAAGCTACTGTATCTTGATGACATCGCATCAACTTTCTAGCGATAGCAAAACCCGAATGGAAACTATGTGTAGAACAAACGACGGTTTTGAAATTGCGGAAGTCGATCTAAAATTACGCGGACCAGGCGATCTGATGGGAACGCAGCAAAGTGGCGTTTTACAGCTGCAAATCGCAGATCTTGTGAGAGATCGTGACATACTTTTACTGGCTAGACAAGAAGCAACCAAACTTTTGCGCGCAGATGCTTCAATGGAAAAACCGGAACATAAAAACCTTAAAGCAGCCTTTCTTGCACTTTCGAAAAAGAAAAATATCTGGAATTACATTAGTTGAGCGATTTATAAATTTGTACATACGAACATTAATTTATGATAAATGAACGAAGGTTCCGGTTTGTAAAGCCTAAATTTGCAACCACCTCTTAAGCGTTTCTCATATGAAAGTCAAAAATTTAATTTAAGGCTTCCGAGGCGAGACTGCGTACGATTTTGAAGACAAGTCTAGCCATATCGTTGGGTACGTTACTGATTGCTTTATCGCTGGATGTGGCATCTACAAGTCGAATTGGAATGGGTGTTGTAATTGTTGGCGGAACTATTTTCTCCTTGATATTAACATTGATTTTGTTTGATGGATTCAATCAAAATCGGGCTGAAAAGGTTGCGAAACTCGAAATTGAAAATTCACAAATTGCGATTGAACAACAAAACAAAACATTGGAAAGTCAAATGAATTCTGCTTTTCAATCCTATTTAACGAACCTTGAGTTAGTGCAATTGGAAGAAAAAAACGAGGCTATCGCCAAGCAGAACTCGGAGATCACTTTAGAGAAGTTCCGAATCGGAACAATAACCACTCTGGAATTCCGAACTGCGCAATTGAACTACATCAATGCCAAAGTGCGCAATACCAACACACAATACCAAGCAAAATTATCAGAAATTGCTTTAAAGGAATTGGCTGGAAATTTGGGTTTTTGATTAGATTTGTGGTTTAAACCATAGCTATTTATTCGCTTATTATGATGAATTTCGAGTCATAATGAGTACATTCCGGGCAACAAATCCTCTAGCATGATTTCTTACAATACCAAAGACTGGTTTACATTTATTTTTCGTTTTCACAAAGCTGACACCTTTAGAACTTTATTTCCTGTTATGATTGCTATCGGGTTATACACGGGATTCGTCGGCTATATGGAAGTTGAATATTGGCAACTCACCGATAAAAGCAACATCAAGAATATTACAATCATGCATGGCATGTTGGGTTTTGTCATTTCGTTACTGCTGGTTTTTAGAACCAATACTGCCTACGATCGTTGGTGGGAAGGCAGAAAAATGTGGGGAGCACTGGTGAATACAAGTCGAAATTTTGCCATCAAACTTGCCGTAATTTTAAAAGACGAAAAAGACCGACAGTTCTTTAGTCGCATGATACCGACCTATGCAGCAGTGTTACATCAGCATTTGAGCAATGAAGAAACCAGTATGCAACTCTTTGACGATACCGATTTGGAAATAGATCACCATTTGCATCGACCCAATCAGGTGGCGAAGAAAATGTTTCAAAAAATCAATGATTTGTATGTTGACGACAAAGTCAACGGCGACCAATTGATTATTTTGAATGCCGAAATTCAGGCGTTTACCGATATATGCGGAGCTTGTGAGCGCATCAAGAATACGCCTATTCCCTACTCTTACAGCGCATTTATCAAGAAATTTATCTTCTTTTTCGTCATGACCTTACCTTTTGGCTATTCGTTTAGTTTGGGTTATTACACCGCGCCTGTGGTTGTATTTATTTTTTATGTTTTGGCTAGTTTAGAGCTGATTGCAGAAGAAATCGAGGATCCTTTTGGTAGTGATGCGAATGATTTGCCTACGAAGAAAATTGCCGAGAGTATCAAAAAACATGTTGGAGAACTGATGCCCTAGCCCAGATAGGAGTAAGTATCCTTTTTTGTATGAAAGGAATGTGATGACTTTCGGATTGTGAAACAAAAAAGATACTACGGATAGCTGGATGAAGCTCCTACAGAAAAATGACAACAAAATCGTTAGTTTGCGTTGGAAATCAATTCGCAGAATCTGTGGTAATTTTCTAAAAAAAGGACACTTATTTTCCAATTGCAATGATTATATTTGCCACCTTAAAATCAGTACCTAAATTGCATGAAAATTTCATATAATTGGCTCAAACAATTCATTAAAATCAATTCGAAATCTGAGGAAGTAGCTGCGCTTTTAACTGACCTCGGATTGGAGGTTGAAGTGGTGGAGAAATATCAATCGGTAAAAGGCGGATTGGAAGGAATTATGGTTGGACACGTGTTAACTTGCGTCAAGCATCCCAATGCCGATCGACTAAATGTTACGACAGTTGATCTAGGCGACGGAAATCCTGTTCAAATTGTCTGTGGCGCCGCCAATGTTGCGGTCGGTCAGAAAGTGGCTGTAGCAACTATAGGCACAACGCTATATGATCAAGAAGGAAATGCATTCGTCATCAAGAAAGGGAAAATACGCGATGAGGAAAGTCACGGTATGATTTGTGCCGAAGACGAAATCGGCCTTGGTACAAGTCATGAAGGCATTATGGTTTTAGATGCAAATTTAAAACCCGGAACCTCTGTAGCACAAGTTTTTAAAGTGGAAAACGATGAGATTTTTGAAATCGGTTTAACACCAAATCGTGCTGATGCCATGAGCCATCTTGGAACCGCGCGCGATCTGAGAGCAGGATTGATTCAAAGAGGAACCAATGTAGAACTTATTACGCCTTCGGTAAGCAATTTTAGAATAGATAAGCGGACCTTAAAAATAGATGTTAAAGTAGACAATAATAAACTGGCACCACGCTATTGTGGTGTTACAATTTCAGGAATTACTGTCAAGCCATCACCTGAATGGTTGCAAAACCGTCTAAAATCGATTGGACTCAATCCGAAAAACAACATTGTAGACGTGACCAATTATGTCTTGCATGAATTAGGCCAGCCCTTGCATGCCTTTGATGCAGCAAAAATATCAGGAAAGATTCAGGTTAAGACCGTTGCTGCAGGAACAAAATTTACAACACTGGATGGCGTAGAACGAACATTACACGAGGAAGATTTGATGATTTGTGACGACAATGGTCCGATGTGTATCGCCGGTGTTTTTGGTGGTAAAGAATCTGGTGTGATCGAAACAACGACCAATATTTTCTTGGAAAGTGCTTATTTCAATCCGGTTAGTGTCCGCAAAACCGCAAAGCGACACGGATTGAGTACTGACTCTTCTTTCCGTTTTGAAAGAGGTATCGATCCAACCATCACAGAATATGCGCTGAAACGAGCTGCATTGCTGATTCAAGAAGTAGCCGGAGGAGAGATCACCTCAGATATCATCGACATTTATCCCAAGAAAATAGAAGACTTCCCGGTATTTCTAAATTTTGCGAAGACAGCCAAACTAATCGGACAAGAGCTACCGAAAGAAGTCATTAAGAAAATACTGGCATCGCTCGATATCAAAGTCAATAGCGTGACGGATGCAGGACTTGGACTCACAATTCCCGCTTATCGCGTGGATGTTCAGCGAGAAATTGATGTCATTGAAGAAATCTTGAGAGTGTATGGCTATAACAATATTAATTTTACGAAGAAACTCAATGCAACTGTAGCGAATTCCTCTCGAACAGAAGACTACAAACTTCAAAATATAGTCGGCAATCAACTCAATGCCATGGGTTTTCATGAGATGATGGCCAATTCGCTAACTAGTCCGGAGTATATTGCCCTTTCAGCTATGCTCAAAGAAGAGCATAATGTGACGATGTTAAATCCGCTCAGCAATGAGTTGTCTGCGATGCGACAGTCATTGTTATTTTCGGGACTGGAAGCTGTTTCGTACAATATCAATAGAAGAAATTCCAATCTCAAACTATTCGAATTCGGTAAAACCTACCGTCATTTGGAATCGGGCTACGAAGAAATAAAACACCTTTCGCTATTTTTATCAGGAAATAGAACTGCTGAGAATTGGACTGCTCCAGAAGTGGCTACGGACTTCTATTTATTCAAAGGATATATAGACGGAATATTCTCTCGATTGGGTATTGAGAAAATCATTTTTGAACCTGTTAAATCAGATGTTTTTTCAGAAGGATTGACCGGAATGATTGGAGACCAAATACTTATAGAGTTTGGTCTTGTGAAAAAAAGTATTCTCAAGCACTTTGATATTAAGCAAGATGTTTTGTATGCCGATTTCAATTGGAATTTGCTTTTGAAAACAATCAGTACCAAAATCAAGTTTACAGACATCCCGAGATATCCTGAAGTTCGCAGAGATCTCGCGCTTTTAATTGATGAAAACACCAGCTTTGAATCGATTTACCGCATCGCGCGACAAACGGAAAAATCACTGTTGAAAAACATAGTCCTTTTTGATGTTTACACCGGAAAAAATCTCCCGGAAGGCAAAAAGTCATACGCAGTTAGTTTTACGATTCAAGACACAACAAAAACGTTAACCGAAGAGCAGATCGATAAAATCATGCTTAAGCTGCAAAAAAGTTTAACATCCGAATTGGGAGCTATTTTGCGTTAAATGAATAGCTTTGTATTGAATTCTAACCGTTAAACTACAATTATATGAAAATCAACTTATTTGCTATTGCCCTTTTCATGCTGGCAATACACAACGTCACTGCACAATCGACCTTCGACAAATGGCCGGCAATCAAGGAGTTTCACAGTGTCATGTCGCAAACATTTCATCCCGCTGAGGAAGGAAATTTACAACCGATTAAGACCCGTTCTGAAGAATTAATGAACAAAGCTTCAGCGCTCTTAAAAACCGGAATACCGGAAGAATTTGGTACAGCAGCGGTGTACGCATCAGCAGAAAAACTACAATTGAAAAGTAAGGCATTGCACAAATTAGTACTTGCTAAAGGATCAGATGCAGAGATTACTAAATCATTGACTGAATTGCATGATGTGTTTCATGACATTGTTGGACTCTGCTCAGAAAAACACTAGTATTTGATAATTTAACTTGAATACATAATCGACCACAAATACGCCTTTTTTAA
>CANHBE010000103.1 GCA_947458575.1 Flavobacteriaceae bacterium
GCGTATATTCTTTTGGTTGTCGGAGTTCCGAATTTGGCAATTTCTTCCATCATGCCTTTGACATTGCTGTAAGGCACATTGTCTGCATCGATGAGGACGGCTATTTTGAGTTCTTTGGTGTTTTGTGACATTTCTTTTTGATTTGCTGAGGTTCTGAGTAGCTAAGTTGCTGAGGTCGTATTTCACAAGATTATAGTTTTTCGTACCTAAGAACCTTTTTGCCGTAGAGCCTAAGGATTTGATTTCAAAGATACGGACTTTATTTTTAGCGGTGATTTATAGCCCCGATCGCAGCGGTATCCTTTTTTGAGGCACGAAAAAAAGATAAAGAGAAGAGCGGGAAATAGCTCCTAAAAATAAATGGGATAATAGAGGAAATATCAGTAGAGAATTAGTTAATTTTGCGCCATCTAAAAAAGTTGACATTATCGTTGAATATCATGGTAAAAGATTTATTTGAAAGAATCCAAAACAATAAGGGACCGCTAGGTAAATGGGCATCGCAGGCTGAAGGCTATTATGTTTTTCCTAAACTGGAAGGAGAATTGGGTCCACGAATGCAATTTAAAGGCAAGGATATTTTAAACTGGAGTTTGAACGATTATTTGGGTCTGGCAAATCATCCGGAGGTAAGAAAAGCCGATACGGAAGCTGCGATACAGTATGGTGCAGCTTATCCGATGGGAGCCAGAATGATGAGTGGTCATACCGATGTGCACGAACAATTGGAAAAGGAGTTGGCTGCTTTTGTCATGAAAGAAGCTGCTTACCTTCTAAACTTTGGTTATCAAGGAATCATGTCTACGATTGATGCATTAGTGACCAAGAATGATATTATTGTTTATGATGTAGACGCTCACGCTTGCATTATTGACGGTGTTCGGTTGCATATGGGCAAGCGATTTACCTACAAGCATAACGATTTGGAAAGCATGGAGAAGAATCTGCAACGCGCGACTAAAATGGCGGAAGAAACAGGCGGAGGAATCTTGTTTATTACCGAGGGTGTTTTCGGAATGCGTGGTCAGCAGGGGAAATTGAAAGAAATTGTGGCGTTGAAGAAAAAATTTAATTTCCGACTTCTTGTTGATGACGCTCATGGTTTTGGAACATTGGGGAAAACAGGTGCAGGAGCAGGTGAGGAGCAAGGTTGCCAAGACGGCATAGATGTTTATTTTTCTACTTTTGCCAAGTCGATGGCAAGTATTGGAGCATTTATTGCGGCTGATCAAGACGTAATTGATTATTTGAAATATAATCTACGTTCACAAATGTTTGCCAAAGCATTGCCAATGATTCAAACTGTTGGCGCTTTAAAGCGATTGGAGTTGTTGCGTAATCACCCGGAATTGAAAGACAAGTTGTGGGAGAATGTAAATGCATTGCAAAACGGATTAAAGTCGCATGGTTTCAATATCGGAGACACAAATACATGTGTAACACCAGTATACTTAGAAGGTAGTATTCCCGAAGCCATGGTTATGGTAAATGACTTGCGAGAAAATTATGGTATTTTCCTTTCGATTGTGGTTTATCCGGTGATTCCTAAAGGTATTATTTTATTGAGGATGATTCCAACAGCGTCGCATACTTTACTTGATATCGAAGAAACTTTGACTGCTTTTAATGCGATCCGAGAAAAACTGGAAAATGGCACATACAAAGCCATAGCAGAGAAAACTACAGTGGATGTCAGTTAATATAATCTTGTAAATTTAAAATATGAACCGCTTCAATAATGAGGCGGTTTTTTTTAAAGGTCTTTTCGATAGGTTCGTCTTCGTCGCGTGATTTTAGAATCGAAGTTTTTCCAAAGGTTATGAATAGCGTGATTTTCTTCCAGTTCGGGAGTTCTGATACATCGCTCAATTCCTCTTGCTTTAAATGTTTTGTAGTATTCATCGAAGATTATAGCTGTAACACCTTTACTTTGATATTCGGGCAATATACCAATAAGATAAAATACGACTTCTTTGCTGTATTTTCTGGCTTTCAGCATGTGGTACCAACCGAAGGGGAAAATTTTCCCTTTGGATTTTTGTAGTGCTTCAGAAAATGACGGCATCACAATGCTGAATGCAACCATATTATCATCTTTATCCATTACGAATTTAATGTACTCTGGATTGATAAACGGAATATATTTTCTCTTGAAGTAATCGCGCTGACTATCTGTAATTGCAACAAAAGAAGTCAAATTAGCATAGGCGGTATTGAAAAGATCAAACATTTGATCTACATACGGCATGATGTCTTTGGTTTTCTTAAAGTTGAGCGCCTTCAGGCCATATCTTTTCTTAATTAATTCTTGCGCTTTGTTATAAACCTCCGGTTTGACATTGCTGAAAGAAAAGCTGCTTTCGTGATATTCCTTTTCTTTGACAAATCCTAATTGCTCGAGGTGACTACTGTAATACGGATAATTATACCAAGTAATCATTGAACCAATAAAATCGAATCCTTCTGTTAGCACACCAACTTTGTCAAGGTTGGAAAAGCCTATTGGACCTTCAACATATTCGAGTTGATTTTGCTTGCCAATGTCATATACTTTTTGCAGTAAAGCTTTGGTTACCTCGATGTCATCGATTACATCCCACCAGCCGAAACGAATTTTCTTTTTTTGTTGATTATTGACTTCGTTCCAGTTGATGATGACAGCGATTCGACCTACAATCGTATTTTCTTGATACGCCAAAAACAGATGTGCCTCCGCTGTTTCAAAAGCAGGGTTTTTATCGCGATTAAAACTATCCATTTCCTCTTCTATGATTGGTGGAACCCAATATGGGTGGTTTCGGTAAAGGCTGAATGGGAAGCATACAAATGCTTTCAGAAACTCAGGAGTTGTGACTTCTCGAACATTAATCATAATTATTTTGAGGTATCTTGTTCAATGGCGTCAAGGCGCTTTTTCTCTTTCTCTTTTTTCTTGTCTTTAATCTTATCGCTTTTCTTGTCGAGTTTACTACGCTTATCTTCTTTGGGAACACGCAGCATAATCTCGCTATAATTGGCATCGAAACGCCATGAAAAACCAATTCCACCAAAAACTAAACTAGGCGAAGCTTGAAAACTTCTCCCGATAGAAGCATCCACCTGCAGGTTCTGCCAAATGAGATATGCCGCGCCGGCTCTGAACAAATGATTTCTGTAGTATACATTCGTGAATCCCTGTAGTTCAACAAAGCCGGATAATCTTGAATTGAAGCCACGTGTCATGGTAACAACATAGTCGAGCGAATTTGTTTGCGATGGAAATCTATCAATGATGATATTGGTCAGAAAGGTGTACCTTCCAAATTGGTTCTGGGTAAGAATCATGCCTTTCAAACTGAAGTCATTTTCAGGTGGTACATTAGGTCTGAGAAAGCGATTTTTCTGTAAGTTTAGATTGACTCCACCGTAAAAAGCTACAGCAGGAATAAATTGTCTCCAATTAAACTGATGATTGGCCTTCCAACTGTAAAGGTTTGGTTTTTTTTCATAGTCTCGTTCCGGATCATAAACCAAAAATTTACCTCCCAATGTTATTTTTCTGAGTCCACTTTCTTGAATCTCACCTATTGGAAATCCATAATCGAAAGTTTCGTTCAGATAATCCAAATTGGCAATCAATTCCAATTGTTCAAAGAAAACACCATAACGCAGCGTTAGGTCGGCATCCCAGATCTCTCCTTGATATTTTTTCTCATCATAGGTCTCTTCACTGTAATTAAATCCCATTTCTGTTTGAAATACAGTTTTACCAACAGAAAATGCGGCCATGGATTGTCCGGGACGATTCGAGTTGATCACATCTGTAAACTGAGCGAAAGTAAAGTTGATAGAAAAGGCAAGTAAAAGAAGAATTAAACTATTGGTTTTAAACATAAAGACGGGCTTTGTGGGTCTGTAAACTTGTTTTCCAAATGTACTATATTTTATTATTAATTTAAGAGTGGGATTTTATTTTTGAGCATTTGATTTATTAGTTTTGTGCAAATTTATTGGACTATGGAAACGGCCTCTTTCAACGGAATCTTAAAAACAATCTTTTACATCGTGGCTTTCTATTATATTTTTAAGTTTCTTGCGAGATTATTTCTTCCGATTATGGTGAAGAAAGTGGTTGAGAAAGCAGGTGAGAATTTTCAACGTCAGTATCACACTACCTATAGTTCAAACAACAATCATCAACAGGATGATTTTGTCAATACTGCTCCTAAATCTGATAAGCCACGCGAAACCAAAAAAGTTGGTGAGTATATCGATTACGAAGAAATCGACTAAATTGCGATGTAGAATAGCGCTTTCGTTTGTACTTTTTTGACTACTTTTGGCTGACGTAATGTAGAACGAATCAGCGCAATGTCGCACTGCAAATTATGACTATACTCAAAAAGTTTTATGTCCATCTCTTGGTGGTTTTTGGTTTTATCCTAGTTTCTTGTATTTATTTTTATCCTGTACTGCAAGGAAAAAAAATTCTCCAATCGGATATCGTTCAGTATACCGGAATGGCCAAGGAACAAAATGATTTTCGATCATCTCAAAATGCCGAACCGTATTGGACAAATGCTGCTTTTGGGGGGTTGCCAACGTATCAACTCGGGGCCAATTATCCGCATGAATATATCAGTAAATTAGACCATCTACTGCGTTTTTTGCCTCGGCCAGCGGACTACCTATTTCTGTATTTTGCTAGTTTTTATCTGTTACTTTTAGTATTGAAAATAGAGCCCTTACAAGCTTTTTTTGGTGCATTGGCCTTCGGTTTTTCTACTTATTTAATCATTATTCTCGGAGTGGGTCATAATGCTAAAGCGCATGCGATTGCCTACATGCCTGCAGTTCTGGCCGGCGTCTTGCTGGTTTTCAAAAGGAAGTACGTAATAGGAGGAATAGTCACTATGCTTTCTGCTGCTTTAGAGATCAATGCGAATCACTTTCAAATGACATTTTATTTGTTGATTTTGCTTGTGGTAGTTGGGGCGTTTTTTATTTTTCAATACATCAAAGAAAAAGATTTTGGAACGCTGGCAAAAGTTATTTGTGTTTTTGCAGTAGCGGGCATTTTTGCCTTGGGATCGAACGCGACAAATTTGATGGCTACATCAGAATACGCTCAGTTTAGTACAAGAGACAAGAGCGAGTTGACCTTCAATGCGGATGGAACAAAAAGCATTTCACAGAATGCGATGTCTCATGATTATATTACGGAATATAGTTACGGAATTCTTGAGAGCTTCAACCTCATTGCTCCGCGCATTTTCGGTGGATCAAATAGTGAGAATTTGGGCGTTGATAGTGCCATGTATGAGTTTATTTTGAGCCAAAATGTTTCAGACGCGCAAGCTAAAGAATTGGTTTCTGCAATGCCGACTTACTGGGGTGATCAACCCATAGTAGCAGCTCCGGCATATATTGGCTCAATTGTTTTCTTCTTAGGTATATTGGCCTTTTTTGTTGTTAATAGAAGAATTCGTTATGCTTTTCTAGCCGCCGCCTTGCTTTCTTTGGTTCTTTCTTGGGGGAAGAATTTCCCTGCGCTAACTGATTTTTGTATCGATTATGTACTTATGTACAATAAGTTTAGAGCGGTATCCTCTATACAGGTTATATTGGAATTGTGTGCTCCCGCACTTGCAATTTTGGGTTTACATTATTTTTTCAAAGCCGATCAGACCAGACAATGGAAAGGCCTATGGCAATCGAGCGCCATTTGCATCGGGTTGCTGCTTTTGCTTTTTGTATTTAAGGGCTCTTTCGACTTTGCGGGCGGATCTGATTCATTTTACAGAGAAAGCTACGGTCCTGAGTTTTTGGAAGCCTTAAAATCTGACCGTAAGACGATGTTTTCGGCAGATTTGTTGCGTTCAGGGTTTTTCATTTTGCTTGTTTCCAGCTTGTTTTGGTTGTATACAAAAAGTCGACTTTCCAAGAACAATACAATTATTTTAGTTGGGATTTTGCTGGTTGCAGATTTATTTTTTGTTGATAAGAACTACGTGAGTAGTAAGGATTTTGTGTCAGCGCGTGAAGTTGATGTACCTTTTCAAGCGACAGAAGCAGACGAGATGATTTTAAAGGACACGACACATTATCGCGTGTTTGAAGTGGATGGAAATATGTCAAGTGCACGTGCTTCTTATTTTCATAAGTCGATTGGCGGTTATCACGCAGCAAAACCAAGAAGAATGCAACAGCTTTTTGACTATCAGATTGCGAAAAACAACATGGAAATTTTGGACATGCTGAATGTAAAGTATGTAATTCAAACTGACAAAGAAGGAAGATCGATTCCGACTTTAAACCCGCAACATAATGGAAATGCTTGGTTTATTGAAAAGGTGAAATTTGTGAAGAATGCGGATCAAGAAATGAATGCATTGACTTCAGTTTCGACAAAGAACGTCGCTATTGTGAACCAGCGAGAATTTGGAGAATTGTTATCAAAAACTACATTTGAAAAAGATACGCTGGCAAGTTTAGAATTGAATCAATATCAGCCAAACAAGTTACTGTACCGTTCTAATAATTCGAAAGATGGATTGGCTGTTTTTTCTGAAATGTATTATCACAATGGTTGGAATGCTTACATTGATGGAAATAAAACTCCGTATTTACGAGCGAATTATGTATTGCGAGCAATAATGGTTCCTGCCGGACAACATACCATTGAGTTTAAGTTTGAACCAGAAGTTGTAAAAATAGGAAGTACAATTGCATTGGCAAGTTCGCTAGGAATGGTGTTCATAATCGTTGGAGGTTTGTACGTTGAAAGAAGGAAGATCTGGTATAATAAAAGAGATTAGATGAATAGCTGTCTATTATATTTGAATTGAAAGCTATGAAAAAAGTACTCATTGTATCCTATTATTTTCCGCCGGCAGGTGGTCCCGGGGTGCAACGCTGGTTGAAATTTGTAAAATATCTTCCTGACTTTGATATTCAGCCCATTGTATATGTACCGGAAAATCCGTCGTATCCTATAGTTGATCGAGAACTCACAGCTGAAATTTCTGATAAGGTAGTCATTATAAAAAGGAGAATTTGGGAACCCTACGGATTGGCATCTTTTTTTTCGAAATCAAAAACCAAGAAAATTAGTTCCGGAATTATTCCAACTGCGCAAAAGCAGTCCTTATTTGAAAAATTATCGTTATGGATTCGCGGCAATTTCTTTATTCCTGATGCTAGGGTTTTTTGGGTGAAGCCGTCAGTCAAGTATCTGCGCAAATATATTGTTGAGAACGGAATAGATACCTTGATTACGACAGGACCGCCACATAGTTTGCACTTAATCGGACTTCATTTGAAGAGCCAACTTCCACTGCGTTGGATTGCCGATTTTAGAGACCCGTGGATAACAATCGGTTACCATAATCAACTGAAGTTAACGGCAGCATCAAAAAGAAAGCACGAAATTTTAGAATTAAAAGTGTTGCAAAGCGCCGATGAGATTTTGGTTACAAGTAGCAGTACACGATTACAGTTTCTTACAAAAACTACCAAGCCAATCACTGTTATCACAAACGGTTATGATGATGAACAAGTAGAAAGGCAAATCGTTGACAATAAGTTTAGTCTTGCGCATATTGGTTCCTTGTTGTCTGAGAGAAATCCGGTTTTCTTCTGGCAGTGTTTGGCTGAATTAGTTCGAGAGGTGCCTGACTTTAAAGATTATCTTCAGCTAAAGTTAATAGGAACTGTTAGTGATGACGTGCTTCAAACCATCAATAGCTACGATTTGACTGCCTTTGTAGATTTGGTTGGTTACGTCTCTCATCGAGAGGCGCTTATCCAACAAAGAAAAGCACAAATATTGTTGCTTATCGAAATCAATTCCAAAAATACAATTAGTATTATTCCGGGAAAACTTTTTGAATATATGGCAGCTGGAAGGCCAATTTTAGCTATTGGACCAAAAGGATCTGATTTTGCTGAAATAATCAAAAAAACTAACACTGGCGAGTTCTTCGATTACGCTCAAAAAGAAGATCTGAAGAAGTCTATTCTTAATTTATTTGGGCTTTTTAAGGAAGGACAATTGAGGGTGAATGCTGTCGGCGTAGAGCAATTTTCCAGAAAAAAATTAACAGAAAATCTATCCCAAATAATAAAAGGCACTCATCGCTAACTAACCCCGCTCGACTTATGGGAATTGTCATGCATCAATCCATTAAAAATACAATCATTACCTATTGTGGTTTTGGGATTGGTGCAGTGAATGCGTTATTTCTTTACACAAATTTTCTTGGCAAAGAACATTATGGCATAGTTGCTTTCTTGTTGTCGGCTGCCAATATCATGATGCCTTTAATGGCCTTTGGAGTACAAAGCACGCTCATCCGATTTTATTCCAAATGCCAGACAGAAGAGGAAACCGAAAAGTTTCTCAGCTTTATGCTTTGGATGCCACTTTTATTGATTGTTCCTACTTGTTTAATTACTTTTTTCTGCTATGATTGGATTGCCTTTTTTATCCTGAAAGAGA
>CANHBE010000104.1 GCA_947458575.1 Flavobacteriaceae bacterium
AACCTGCCTCCAGTGCCTGTTAGTGAAGTTCGCGACGTATCTATCTCCACATGATCCGCATCAACTCTTTGAAAAAGATGAGTCAAACTATATTGAGTTCTTGTAATAGACTCGGGACTACCCACAACATGGCTTGTTACGAAATTACCTTGAAAATAATATTTCCTATTTTTCCAATTGTGTTGAAAATCGACACCAGCGCTGTAGGCCGATTTTCTGAGGAAATTCAGATCATCACCCAGCAAATTTCGATGAGTTGCCGTAACAATTCCGCCCAAGTAACTATTTCGATTGTTAAAGTCTTTCTGAGCTCGACCAACAAAGTAATTCGTTAGTGGTTCCACGATTTGTTCTCTTCTATCGCCATTATTGTCGATTTCTGCGTACTCATTATCCGTCACACTCTCCAATATTCCGATTGACCATCCATTTTTGGTCTTGCCACTAAACTTAGCTGCGCCAAGAATAGTCGAGTACTTCGGTTGATCAACAAACTCATTGTCGGCCGCAGAAGCCTGTCCTTGAGGGTTTCGTCCGATACGACGGGAGTAAAACAGATTGTCTTGATTATCGGCAAATCGAAAATCAAAAATATTTTTGTTCTCAACGAAAAAAGGGCGACGTTCTTCGAAAAAGATTTGAAAACCATCCAAGGCGATTGCAGCTGGATCTGCATCTACTTGACCAAAATCTGGATTAACAGTTAGATCAACTGTTAGATCATTCGTTATTCCAATTTTGGCATCTAAACCAGTTGTTGCTCTGGAATCGCTACCATCACGGAAAGGATTTTCATTTTCCTTCGGATATGAGTCCATCTGAGCTGCGACATAAGGTTGAATTTCCAATTGTCTTTGTGGTTCGATATCATGCAAACCATGCAATTCTCCAAACTCACTCACCCAACCTGGAGCATCTAACGGGATTCTCTGCCAAGTTGAACGCTCTTCCTCTCTAAAAAATCGTCTTTGAACTTGAATTCCCCAAATTTGTTCTTTATTGTTTCCAAACTTTAATTGACTAAAAGGAATCTGAACCTCTGCCGTCCAACCCTCAGCGTCGACATGAGTAGAAAGATACCAAATCGGATTCCAACTACCGTCCCATTCATTTCCATTATTTGATATAAACTCGTCTCCTTTCACTCCAGAAACGGACGACGTAAATGAAAATCCCGATCGCTTGTCAAAATAACTGTCAATATTGATTTCGACCCAATCTCCTTCAAAACCATCTCGCCTCGACATTCTTCTCACAATTTTATTAGGTTCCTTATCAAAACAACGGAATGCGACATAGAGGAACTTTTTGTCATAGATAATCTTAAACTGAGTTTGCTCGCTAGGTGCGGTGTTTTCGTCAGGTTCGCGTTCGACAAAATCACCTGACCAATCAACGGCATCCCAGCTCTTTTCGTTGATGAGACCATCAATTACGGGTGCTTCCTTTTCTGAAATTGGTTTAGTGGTATAAATTCTCTTTGAAATAATGGTCTTCTCTTGCCCAATGCTTCTTTGAGAAATAGCAATACTGAAGATGAGAAAAAAAGAAAACAAAAAACGCATAGTTAGACCAATTAGAGAACCTATAGACTGCCAATTTTTGATCTTCTTACCCTTCTTAGTGATGAAAAGTAGTGTTTGTAAATGAGTGAATATTTAATTCGTGGGAAACAAATACAAAAGCGGCTTTCAAACAAAAAACAAACATTTCGAATTGAAGTAACAGAATCTGAGAAAGTATTACTAACTTTAAATTTTTGTTATTCTCACGTTGATGGAATCCCTCAAGACTATATTGTACTTCTCTATTTTTCGTTATCCACTCACCTTGGAGGAAATTCATAGCTATACAAATCATAGCAATGTCGAGGACACGGCAACTGAACTTCAATCCTTGGTCGAACAAAAAATTCTTTTCAAAATAGATGAATTTTTTGTTTATGACAATGATTTGGAAAGCGTTCCGAGAAGAATGAAGGGAAATTACTTGGCAAATAGAATAATGACAAAAGCAGAATCAAAAGCTCGCTATATTTCAAAATTTCCATTCGTCACTGCTGTAGGAATTTCCGGCTCACTTTCAAAAGGCTATTTTGATGCTGGCAGCGATGTTGATTTCTTTATAATAACTCGCCCAAACAGACTGTGGGTCTGCAGAACGATATTGATTCTGTACAAGAAAATTTTTCTCCTCAATTCAAGAAAGTACTTTTGCCCTAACTACTTTATATCAACTGAACAGTTGGAGATAGTTGAAAAAAATCGATTTACTGCTACCGAACTTAAAACCCTAATCCCGATGTGGGGCAAATCTGATTTTGAGCAATTTTACCAAAGCAATGGTTGGGTCAAACAGCACTTCAACAAGTTTAACCCAATTCTAGATCAGATTCCTGCTGTCCCAAAAAAACAAATAGCGAAAAGTATCGAATATGCACTCGACAACAAACTCGGAGATGCTTTAGACTTTTTCTTCAGACGAATTACACATCAGAAATGGAGAGCGAAGTTCGAGTATTTAGCGGAAGAGGATTTTCAAATTGCTTTAAAATCGACAAAAAATATTTCAAAACACCATCCTTCAAACTTTCAAAAGAAAGTCATTCTATCTTTGAATGACAAACTCGACGAAGTTGCACAGAGATTTAACATTGCAATGCAAAAAGAACATGTCTAAAATTCTGTTTTCGCACTCGTATTATTATCGACTCGATCCAAAGCAGTGGAAAAACAAAAAGCCATTTCCTCCTTTAGGAACCATATACGCCGCAGCTTTGTTGAGAGAAAATGGTTTTGAAGTTGATCTTTTTGATACTAATTTGATTGAAGATCCAAAGACAATTTGTCCCGTACTGACAGAAATCAATCCCAAATATCTGGTGATTTATGACGACGGCTTTAATTATCTGACAAAAATGTGCCTCACCAACATGCGTGAAGCCTGCTTTAGAATGATTTCTTATGGAAAGAAAGAACAATGTAAAGTTATTGTCTGTAGCTCCGATTCGACAGATCATTACGAAAAATATCTTGATAATGGGGCAGATTTTATCATCCAAGGCGAGGGAGAACTCACTTTACTAGAATTAATCAAAAAAATAGAAAACAACGAAAACTTTAATACAATTGATGGAATTGTATATCGTAATCAAACGAACACAATCGTAAATCCGCCTCGCAAAGTGCTGCAAAATCTTGATCAATTGCCTTTCCCTGCTTGGGATCTTATTGATATAAAGAGCTATCAGTCTGTTTGGAAGAAAAGCAAAACAGAATTTACACTAAATATTGCAACTACTCGTGGATGTCCGTATAAGTGTAATTGGTGCGCCAAGCCAATCTATGGCAATCGATATAATGCGCACTCTCCCAAATATGTCGTAGACCAAATTGCTTACCTCAACGAAAAAAATAATGTGAATCGATTTTGGATGTGCGATGACATTTTTGGACTAAAACCCAATTGGGTTCAAGAATTTAATAAAGAACTCAAAAGCAGAAAACTGGCGATTAAATATTTCATTCAAAGTCGCGTCGATTTACTACTCAAAGAAGATACCATCGAAGCTCTTTCCGAATCCGGGCTTGAGGAAGTTTGGGTGGGCGCTGAAAGTGGTTCACAGAGAATACTAGACGCCATGGATAAAGGCACTAAAGTGGAAGAAATTTATGAAGCCACACGTCTATTGAAACTAAAAGACGTTCGAGTTGCATTTTTCTTACAGTTTGGCTATTTAACCGAAGACAAAAATGATATCAAGAAAACAATAGCTATGGTAAAGGAACTGCAACCGGATAATATTGGTATTTCTGTCTCATATCCTTTACCGGGAACTGCATTTTACGAAAAGGTCAAGAACGATTTAAAACTCAAAGCAAATTGGACGGATTCTGATGATTTTGAAATGATGTTTAAAGGTACTTATTCTTCTGCCTTTTATCGAAAATTGCAACGATATGTTCATAAGGAATTCAGAAAAAGTCAAGGGATTCAGAATATGAAATTGATTCTAAAGCAACCAAAATTAGCTAGTTTATCGAAATTAAAATCAATTCTTAAATTAGGATATTATATTCCAAGTGGACTATTTGATCGTTTGATTTTAAAAATGTCTGAAAATGAAAACTGATTATCTCAATGCTATTGACCAAGGGTTTTCTTCTATTTATGAAGAATATGAGTTTTTAAGTAAGCATAATTTTATCGATATCTCACGTAGAAATTTAATTCGAAACGAAGTTAATTTATACTTACAACCACAACATAAAATTCTTGAACTTAACTCAGGGAGCGGCATTGACGCTGTTTATTTTGCTCAAAAAGGACATTTTGTTTTAGCAACTGATATCGCCAAAGGAGCAGAAACTTATATTTCAAAAAAAATTGAAGCACTTAATTTAGTTAATCTCAAATTTAAAAAATGTTCTTTCACCGATTTAAAGTCGATTGAAAATCAAAAATTTGATTACATTTTTTCTAATTACGGAGGTTTGAATTGTACTGATAATTTGGAATTAATTTTTGAACAATTTGAAGAGCTGCTCAACCCAAATGGTTATATCACACTTGTAATAATGCCTCCATATTATCCGATAGAAATGCTCACTTTCTTCAAAGGAAACAAAAATGCTTTTAGACGATGGAATAAAAACGGTACTGAAGCAAAGGTTGAAAGTCAATTATTCAAAACTTATTATTACACTCCAAATCAAGTGAAAAAGGCTTTGTCAGAAAAATATATCCATATTAAGACCACAAATATTGGAACCTTTTACCCATCGTCACATTACGAATCTGTTACGAAACTTAAAAATCTGATTTCAAAACTAATTCAATTTGACGAATGGATTAACAAACTGCCGCTGATGATAGAAGGAATTGGTGATTATTATATTATTACTTTTAAAAAAATAAATGATTAAGACCATTCTATTTCAATATCGCCAATTTAAAAAAAAGAGGTTTTATTCAGAACTCATCAAAAAAAATGATTTGTGTTTTGATATTGGCGCAAATATTGGCTCAAAAAGTAAGCTTTTTATAAAAACGGGGGCAAAGGTAATTGCATTTGAACCTCAAAGTTCTTGTTTTGAAGTATTAACAAGAATAAATAATCCTACCCATGAATCTTACTGATCGTGCGACCATAAGTATTATTATTCCAACGAGAAACCGCGTAGATTCTCTTCTAAGAGCTTTACATTCTGTTACCAATCAAACTCGTAAACCGAAAGAAATCATTATTGTTGACTCTAGTGATGTTCCTTTAAATTGCGATCTATTCGGCACTAACTTAAAATTGCTCGATATTCAAATATATCACACGCATCCATCGGTTTGCTATCAACGAAATTTTGGCATTCAAAAAAGTACATCAGACTATACTTTGCTTTTGGATGACGATATTGAACTTTCGGAAAATTATGTTGAAATTCTCCTAAATCATTTGGAAGCTAATGAAACAGAGACACTTTGTAGCGGTTTAATTCTAGAAAACAGAAAAGGAGCATGGACCTATTGCGAAGAAAAGAAATCACTTTTAGGTATATATATGGCGGCTGTTTTTGGCTTGTCTGTTGGTTTTGATTGCTATGAAAGTAAATTTTCGAACCATTTTATGAGCAAATGGATTATTGATACTTTCAAGAAAAATGGAAATTCACTTTCTAGGGCTGGATGGCCTATCATGATTGACTATCGAGGTACATTCTTTAGAACTCCGATATACAGTTTAGGTGCTGCTATTATCAGAACCGAAAAATTAAAGAATGTTCAATTTGACCAAGCATTTTATGAAAATGGAGTCGGCGAAAACTATGATTTATTGATGAGTTTGGATCAAAAAGTAGGGATTATTAGCACCGCGACAGCCTTTCACTACAAAGAAAAAAGTAACCGATTAAAAGTTGAGCAATCCTACTACTACAGAATCGCAGCCTTACATTATATATTGCTTAAGCACAAGAGATTTACTTTTATAAATCTTTTATACTTGATTTGGTCGTTAATAGGAAATTCTATTTTGTTTCTTGGTAAAGGAAAAATAAAAATGTTGGGGTACAATTTTGAAGTCATTGCAAGGATTATCTTTAATGCGCCTTTATATAAGTCCAAAAAATGAAGAATTTCTTATTAAAAACTTATCAATTAATACCCATTTCGAAAAGGAGAAAACTTCCCGGATTCTTTATTTATTCGTTGCTCAACACTTTTTTAGATCTTATTTCTATAATTTATTTGATTCCCATAATCTTAGTTTTACTGGATAAAAATAAATTAGAAAATCTCACCAAAAGCCACCTTCAGATTGCTCTTTCCGACAATTTGATTTTGATTTTACTAGGATCGCTTTTGATGTTTTATATCCTAAAAAACAGCATTCAAACAAGAATAATTGGTGTTCAAACAAAATTTATCTATTCCATTTCGGATGCTATTTCGAAAAAATTAATGTCGAAGTTTATTTTTGAAAGTTATAACATTCACACTCGTGCAGATAAGAACATTTTTTTTCGAGATGTGTTTCAACTCCCAATGACCTTTGCTACGAACATTTTATTTTCTATTTATTATCTATTTTCTGAGGTGTTTTTATTGCTTATAATCTCCATAATTAGTTTTATTTACAATCCATTTCTTACGATTATTTCCTTTGTATTACTCGTGGTTTTGGCTTACCTTCTATTGGTCTTTCAAAAGAATAAAGTATCTGATTTCAGCGAAAAAATAGTACAGTTATACCAAGAAAATGTAAGGAATATCATGAATATTTTGCATGGATTCATTGACATTAAAACCACGAAATCAGAAGAGAAATTCATAAAAAAATTCGAAGATTCAAACAAAAGGAATAATGATCAATTGGCATTGCTACTCGCATTCAAACAATCGAACGTGAAGTACTTTGAAATACTGTTCATTCTAGGATTATCCATCGGAATCTTGTTTTTCGTCTTTAGCAAAGACTACTCGAAAGATCTGATTTTCTTATCATTCTTGGCTGGCGCGAGCATCAAGATTATTCCCTCTTTTAATAAAATACTAAACGCATTCATAGATATTAAAACCAATAAGAATACGGTCGAAATTCTGAGCGGATATGCAGAAGAAACGGTTAAAAAGAAATCTGTTGAAACTTATACGAACACCTTAAAAATCAGCAATATTTCTTTTGAATATGGTAAAAAAGAGATAGTAAAAGACGTCAATTTAGAAATCAACAAAGGTGATTTTATTTCGATATCAGGAAATTCAGGTGAAGGAAAAACCACGCTTTTGCATATAATTGCCGGTCTTTTAATACCAAAGAAAGGGACTGTGATGATTGATGATCTGGAATTATCACACAATGAGTTGCTTTTTGATTTTGTTGGATATGCTTCGCAACAGCCTTTCTTATTCCAAGGAAGTGTTTTGGAAAACATGACTATGCTTCATGAAAATGTTGACTATTCACATTTAGATTCAATTATTGAAGCGCTAGAATTGAAAGAATGGATAAAATCACTTCCGGAAGGAATACTTACACCATTGTTACTAGAGAGCAAGAAACTTTCCGGCGGTCAAAAACAACGAATTGCTTTGGCTCGAGTCCTCTATTTTAAACCTAAAATACTATTGTTGGATGAAATCACAAACCAATTGAATCCGGCGCTCGAGGAAAAAATTTTAGATTATTTAAAACAGTTAACTGTAGAAAATCAACTTGCGATTGTTGCAGTATCACATGGTAAAAAAGTTGGTCAATTTGCCAACAGAGAGTACACTTTGGAAAACGGTAAATTAATTGCAAATGTCTAAGCGATTACTTTTCATAACGCCCATTTTTCCAAAGAATGATTCTGAAGATAATGTTGTCCCATTTATAAGTCAATTTACACAACAATTCGAAGCTAACACTGACGTCAAAATTGACGTGATTAGTTTGATGTATCCTTTTTCAACTAACAAGTACTCGATTGGAAATGTAACTATCTATCCGATGGGTAGTCATTTTAAATCAATCGTGAAGCAAATTCCCTATTTATGCAAAGCAATTTTAAAGGGAAATTTACTACACCGACAAAATCCTTATGACGGTATCTTATGCTTTTGGTACCGAGAATCGGCACTTGTAGGAAAAGTGCTTAGTTCTTTGCTCAAGATCAAACTCACAGTTTGGATGCAAGGACAAGATGTAAAAAAGGACAATAAATACATCGCGCTTTTACGAATTCCAGCTCATCAAATTGTAATGATGTCATTGCAACAAAGCAAATTTCTTTATGCTAATCATAATATTCGGATTCAAAAAATTGCGAACGTTGCTGTTAGTCGGAATTTGTTTCCACAGTTAAACACAGGCGAAAGACCCTATACGATTTTGGGAGTTGGTAATCTAGGCGCCCTAAAAAACTACAGTCTGTTTATTGATATCATCTCAGAATTAAAGAACAAAAACATACGTGCTATTATAATCGGTGAGGGCGAAG
>CANHBE010000105.1 GCA_947458575.1 Flavobacteriaceae bacterium
CACAGCGCCATTGAAGTAGACGCATTGCGAAATCAATTGTAGGCGCGCGTTAGGGATAGAGGCAAGCACCGCGTGCAGCCGAAAGCCCGACCCGCTTTTTCTGCGGGGAACGCCCAAAATATATTATCGACCAATCGAAGTACGGCTGATAATTTCTTTCAACTTCGCTTTCAAATCTTCTCCGCAATCATAAACCATTTGTTCGTTGGTGGGAAAGGGAATTTCACGTCGGTCAAAATTCGGAAAGTAGCTCTCTTCGCAAGCCCTGCGATCGCCTTTGTATCGCGCGAATACGTTTTGAAACACGAAAGTGCTACTCAGCGGAAACGTCTGTAGTAATTGATTGGTTTTATTGTCGGAGTAGTCAACTTTTGCGGTAACTTGAGCCGATTTGATTTGAGAAAATTCATATATAGAAACTCGAATGGTTTTCATATTATCAACATAAATCACTTTACCTAAGCTGTCCTTTACTTCACGACCACGAGAATCCAATAGTTTTTTCACGCCGTCTTTGATGACTTTTTCCCGGTCAAATTGCTTTTCATTAATGCGTTCGGGAGAAATGACGATATCTCGAAAGTGAATCGTAATGCCGTAATCGTATGCAATTTCCTTTTGTTTTTTACTGTGGTAGGATGTCCACTTATCATTTAAACCAAGCGTGCTAAAATCCAGTAAATCATTTTCTAAGCGATATGGAATAACAACATTTGTCGCGTTTTTTGTGGCTACATAAACATAGTCGGTTCCCTTGTGCTTGGCGTCATTAATCAGTTTGGAAACATCTTTGTAACCGGGATTAATTTCATTCAAGTATACCAAATCATCGTAGGCTTTGCGACAACTCATTTTTTGATTGGTCATCAGCGCGGCGACCGAAGTCAAATAAAGATGTTTTGAGAGTGCATTTTTGCTGCTTATTAGTTGTTCTGAATAATCATCCAGCATGAATTTGGCGTCGCGACCTTCTTTGAGGAAACGCAATGGCAATAATGGACGGATCAATTCTTGACGGTTATTGAGTTGCTGGTATTTGTTGAAGATTCTTTCCAGATTATTAGGGTTAGCATCTTTAAACAACAGCGCCACTTCTCGCAAATCTCGTTCTTTCGCTTTGGCAAAGGCTTCCTCCAACATATACACATAATCTTGCTTACCTTTTGCGGTCTTATTGCCTTGTAGTTTGGATACGCAGTTTTGAATGGCGGCATCATAATCGCCGGAAGTGAGACTTGTTCTTGTTTGCTTTACGCCACAAGAGACAATTATTGCGATAAAAATAAGGGTGATTTTCTTTTTTAGTTGCATGTTTAGGAGCTAATTTCCTGCTGTCCGTTTTATCTTTTTCTAACCCTTTCATCGTTAACCCTTTCAGAGTTTCGAACTCTGAAAGGGTTTTAAACTCTAAAAGGGTTAGAAAAAGGATGCCACTGCCATCAGGGCTAGGATTTTCGTTTCAAAAGACATTTTTCCGGCACCAACTACTTTCGCACAAAGGGAGGAAGAAGCTTGCTGGAAACTTCCCCAAATCCGATTCGAACCTCGTTATTTTTACAAAATCCTTTCATGATCACAGTATCGTTATCATTGATAAATTTTCGTTCACTGCCATCTTTCATCATAATTGGATTTTTGCCGTTCCACGTTAATTCCAACATAGAACCGTAACTATCTGGCGTTGGACCGGATATGGTTCCGGAACCCATCATATCGCCCGAATTCACACGACAACCATTAGATGTGTGATGCGCCAATTGTTGGCACATGGACCAGTACATAAATTTGAAATTTGATTTCGAAACTATGGTTGGTTCTACATTTTCAGGTTCTATTTGCACTTCCAAATTAATGTCGTAAGCATGTTTTCCATTTTGCTGCAAATAGGGAAGTGGCGTGGGATTTTGTGTCGGACCTTTTGTTCTGAATGGTTCAAGTGCATCCATCGTTACAATCCACGGCGAAATCGAAGTGGCAAAATTTTTTGCGAGGAAAGGACCAAGCGGTACATATTCCCATTTTTGGATATCGCGAGCGCTCCAATCATTGAGTAACACCATTCCGAAAATATAGTCTTCCGCTTCATGAACCGGAATATTTTCCCCCATAATGTTGACGTCGGTGGTAATAAAGGCCATTTCCAACTCGAAATCTATTGATCTTGAAGGTCCAAACACCGGTGTGCTTTCACCATTGGGTAAGGTCTGTCCCATCGGTCGGTAAACCGGAATACCTGACGGAATGATGGTTGAACTTCTTCCGTGATAACCAACCGGTATGTGCAGCCAGTTCGGCAAAAGGGCATTGTTAGGATCTCTGAACATGCTTCCCACATTAGTTGCGTGTTCTTTACTGGAGTAAAAGTCAGTATAATCTCCAATTAGAACAGGCAATTGCATTTCAACTTCTTCTATTTTAAAAATCACATGATTTCTATGTGCCTCATTATCCCGCAGTCTCGGGTTGGTAGCATCGAACAAATCGGCTATTCGATTTCGTACCAATCGCCAAGTTTTCTTGCCGTCCGATATAAAATCGTTTAGGGTGTCTTGCATAAACATATCGTCTGTGAGTTCGATACCATCAAAATAATTGAGTTGCTGCAATGCGCCAAGATCGATAGCATAGTCGCCAATTCTGGTTCCAATTGTAATCACATCATCTTTGGTAATAAATACACCAAAGGGAATATTTTGTATCGGGAAATCAGAATCTTGTGGGACATCTAACCATGATTTTCTTTTCGGATTATTGGCTGTGATAGGCATATTTCTGTTGATTTTTTGTTGAAAATTAAGTTATCAAATATATTATTATATGTCAATTTAACAAACGCTTTTCGTAATTTTGGGCAGTTTTTAACGAAAAGAAATAAAATGCAACACGATAGTACAATTTTCGATTTAATTAATGAAGAGCAGGACAGACAAATACACGGCATAGAACTTATTGCATCGGAGAACTTTGTGAGTGATCAGGTGATGGAAGCTGCCGGATCGTGCTTAACCAATAAATATGCTGAAGGATATCCGGGCAAACGTTATTACGGAGGCTGCGAAGTAGTAGATGTTGTGGAACAAATCGCCATCGACCGCGCGAAAGAGTTGTTTGGTGCAGCATATGCCAATGTTCAACCACATTCAGGTTCACAAGCGAATACAGCGGTTTTTGCTGCTTGCTTGAAGCCTGGAGATAAAATATTAGGATTCGATTTGTCACACGGTGGGCATTTGACTCATGGCTCACCTGTTAATTTCTCTGGAAAACTCTACAAACCGTCGTTTTACGGTGTTGAAAAGGAAACTGGACAATTTAACTATGATAAAATCCAAGAAATTGCGACACGCGAACAACCCAAAATGATTATTGCGGGCGCATCAGCATATTGCAGAGATATGGATTTTGAAAGATTCAGACAAATTGCAGATAGCGTTGGCGCTTTATTATTGGCGGATATTTCTCATCCTGCTGGACTAATAGCAAAAGGTCTGATGAATGACCCGATTCCGCATTGCCATATTGTAACCACCACAACACATAAAACGCTCCGTGGTCCACGAGGCGGAATGATTTTGATGGGCAAAGATTTTGAAAATCCGTGGGGTTTGACTACGCCTAAGGGAGAAATCAGAATGATGTCAAGTTTACTTGATTTAGCGGTTTTCCCGGGGAATCAAGGTGGACCTTTGATGCATATCATTGCGGCAAAAGCGGTGGCGTTCGGAGAATGTCTTTCAGATGAATTCTTCCATTATGCGATGCAAGTTCAGAAAAATGCGAAAGCTATGGCAGCAGCATTCATGAAGCGTGGTTACGATTTGATTTCTGGAGGGACCGACAATCATATGATGCTTATTGACCTTAGAAACAAAGGAATTACCGGAAAAGATGCTGAAAATGCACTTGTAAAGGCGGAAATAACAGTAAATAAGAATATGGTTCCTTTCGATGATAAATCACCGTTCATCACTTCAGGGATAAGAGTTGGAACCCCAGCTATTACTACTCGAGGTTTGGTTGAATCGGATATGGAAACTATTGTTGAGCTCATTGATCGCGTTCTGATGAATCATACTAATGAAGAAGTTCTGGAGCAAGTCGCCGACGAAGTCAATGAAATGATGGGAGAGCGCGCGATGTTTGTTTTTTAATGAAGAAAATTACAAATCAATTTCACGAATTTTATCTGTAGCCACAGCGGAGATTCGTGAAATTCTTTTTTTATACAGTAGCTTATGTCCACTTTTAGATTACAATTGCCAACCGACCCACGATGGGTCAATATTGTTGAAAAAAACATAGAAGAGATTCTTTCGGATCATGCTTGGTGTGAACAGAAAGCAGCTTCAAATGCGATAACAATCATAACAATTAATTCAGAATATCCCGACTTGGTAACTGACATGCTTGAACTTGCGAAGGAAGAAATGGAACATTTTCAAATGGTGCATGAGCTAATCAAAAAGCGTGGACTGACACTAGCAAGAGAGCGGAAAGACGAATATGTTGGGGAGCTTGCACAATACATGAAAAGAAGTAACACGGGAAGTAGAGTTTCAGGCTTTGTTGAACGAATGTTGTTTTCTGCAATGATCGAAGCAAGAAGTTGTGAGAGATTTAAAGTCCTTTCAGAAAATATACAAGATGAGGAACTCGCTAAGTTTTATCGTGAATTAATGGAAAGTGAGGCGGCTCATTATACGACTTTTATAACTTATGCTCGAAAGTACGGACAAGGGATAGACGTAGAAAAACGCTGGAGAGAATGGCTGGATTTCGAAGCATCTATTATTGCTAACTACGGGAAGAAAGAATCCATTCACGGTTAATATATCGATTATGACTCAGATATTTGAGGCAACCGATAAGGATATTGTTGTAATAAAGAAACTAGCCTATCAAATTTGGCCGCAGGTTTACCATACGATTATTTCGGAATCACAAATTTCTTACATGCTCGATTTGTTCTATTCTGAATCAGCATTATTGGAAAACATAACCAAGAACAAGCATCAATTTTATATCATCGAAACAGATGGTCAGCCCGCAGGGTTTGCGTCATTTGAACACAATTATCTGCAAGAAAAAGTAACGAGACTTCATAAACTATACGTCCTGCCGGAAGTTCATGGTCGTGGATTGGGAAAGCAATTGTTACTTGCTGTAATAAAAGAAACTAAATTACAGGTTTCTGAGGCTATCTCCTTGAATGTAAACAAATTTAATCCTGCAATCGATTTTTATAAAAAGTTGGGTTTTGAGATCGTTGGTGAGGAAAAACTCCCTATTGGAAAAGATTTTTATATGGACGATTTCATGATGAAACTACCAACAAAGATTTATCGGTAATGGACACGTAAACACTATCAACGCAGAGAAGATCTAACCAGATTCGTGTAAAAGACACACATTTTACAAATATTGAAGTCGATTTGTATAGAATTGCTATGGTAAACTACGCAAAGGTGTTCTTTTTCATCAGTTTTGAGTACTTTATTTTCTAAGTTTTTAGGTTGCAAATACATTCGTTATCTTCAGTTTTGTCGGTCCTTTATTCGTACATTTGAAAGAGTATTATACTTACTTCAAATCGAATAGTTATGAAATATGGTCTTGTCTTCTTCTTTGTTTTTTTGATTTCATGCTCGACCAAGGATTCAAACCAATTGTCTGTAAAGAAAGGTACTATTACCGAAAGTGTTTATGCTTCAGGCGTTGTGAAAGCTGTTGGGCAATATACCGTTTACGCAACAGTAAATGGAATTTTAAATAATACAGAAGTTGTTGTAGGTCAGAAAATTGAAGAAGGTCAATTGCTTTTTACATTAGATTCAGACAAAGCACAATTGAATGAAGAAAACTCAAAATTGCTGTACCAATTAAGTCAGGAAAGCAATCGCTACGTACAAGATAAGATTTCTGAGATGGAAATCAAAGTTCAGGCAGCTAAAGATAAATTAGCATTAGATGAGTCTATCTACAACAGAAACAAGCGGATTAAAGAGTATCAAGTCATTTCCGAAGTCGAATTTGAGCGCGTTGAGTTAGCTTATAAGAGTTCAAAATTAGCATACGAATCAGCTCAAAAGCAGTTAAGTCAATTAAAGATTCAACTTCAAAATGATCAAAGTCGAAATGCAAATAATTTGAAAATTAGTAGTAGTGCACTTAAAGACTTTGAAGTAAGAAGTGCATTTTCAGGGAAATTGTTTGATATCATTGTCAAAGATGGTACGCTCATAACACCGCAGACGCCACTTGCCATTATTGGTGCATCAGAGTCCTATCTACTCGAATTGGAAGTTGATGAAAATGATATGGTTCGTGTTTCCATCGGACAAAAAGTTTTAGTGACGCTCGACAGTTACAAAGATGAGGTATTTGAAGCCTTGATTGACAAAATTTACCCGATTATGGACGAACGTTCACGTACCTTTAAAATTGAGGCGCACTTCGTAAAACCGCCAGTCAAACTCTATCCAAATCTTACTGCCGAAGCAAATATTATTATTCAAACGAAGAAAAATACGATTACGATTCCAAAAGCGTATTTACTCCCGGGAGATTCAGTGCTGCTCGGTTCGGGTAAGAAACGCAAAGTAAGTGTCGGACTCAACGACTATCAAAAAGCGGAGATCATTGGTGGATTACAAAGTGGTGAACTCATTTATAGACCGGAATAATGAACTTTAAGCTGATTCTAGACATTGCCTTTCATTTGCTTCGTGCAAGATTGAAGCAATCTGTAGTGGCTTCTGTAGGCGTTACTTTTGGAATTGCGATGTTTATTTCATTGCTTAGTTTTATGAATGGACTCAATGATCTTCTAGATGGTCTTATGCTCAATAGAACGCCGCATATTCGTCTTTATAATGAAATTAAACCTTCACAGAATCAACCGGTTTCAATTTATAGTCGCTTTCGAAAAAACGAGAATTTCATTAGTTCCATTAAACCGAAAGATCGAGGAAAATCAATATACAATAGCAAAGCAATTATAAAAGTTCTGAAAGAAGACCCGCGAGTTATTGATGTAGCGCCCAAAATTACATCACCTGTTTTTTTTAATTCCGGTACCATTGAGATTTCAGGAATTGTCAACGGAATAGAGATAAGCTCCGAGGAAAAGCTATTCACTTTTAGTGATTACATTATTGATGGGAAAATTTCAGATCTCGAGCAAAATAATAGTATTATTATCGGGAAAGGTTTGGCAGACAAAATGCTAAAAGTAAGAGGCGATGTCATCAAAATTACCACTGCCAAAGGCAATCTGGCTACGCTTAAGATAGTCGGTATTTCGCAAGTTGGTATTTCGGAAATTGATGACGTTTCCTCATATACTTCCCTGAATACGGCCCAGAAACTTATAGGAGAGTCGACGAATTACATTACTGATATTCAAATTAAATTATATGATATGGCATCTGCGCCGATAGTAGCAAAAGAAATGAGCCGTACTTTTGGAGTTGATACAATTGATTATCAAACAGCCAATTCTCAGTTTGAAACGGGCAGCAATGTTAGACTCATTATTTCATATTCTGTTGGAATTGTGCTGCTAATTGTGGCTGGTTTCGGAATCTACAACATCCTCAATATGATGATTTATGAGAAGATGGACAGTATTGCCATTCTCAAAGCTACCGGGTTTTCAGGTACAGATGTCAAATGGATTTTCGTTAGTTTATCAATGGTTATCGGCTTAGTAGGCGGGATTTTCGGTTTACTTTTCGGTTTTATTTTTACCTCTATCATCGATATCATTCCTTTTCGAACGGCTGCACTGCCAACAATTAAGACATATCCAATCAATTATGATCCGATGTTTTACTTTATCGGAATTTCTTTTGCTTTGTTCACAACCTTGGTTGCCGGTCTTTTTCCTGCAATAAAAGCCAGTAAAATAGATCCTGTCGAAATCATTAGAGGAAAATAGTATGGATAATTCTGTCATCAAAACCAAACGACTAACCAAATATTTCTTTGACCCGATTCAGTTTCAGGTATTGAAGGAAATCGACCTTACGATCAATCACGGTGAGTTTGTTTCAATTGTTGGAAAATCAGGTTGCGGCAAATCAACACTTTTGTATTTATTGTCTACCATGGATACGGATTATGAAGGAGAAATCTATATTCATAATCAACTTGTGACGGGTGAGACTGATGTTACTTTGGCTCGAATTAGAAATGAAAGTATTGGTTTTGTATTTCAATTTCATTATCTGCTTGCTGAATACGATGTTTTGCGAAATGTGATGCTACCTGGACTAAAATTAGGTAAGTATGCTGCGAAAGAAATCGAACACCGGGCAATGGAACACCTTAGAACTTTAGATATGCAGGATCAGGCGCTTAAAATGCCAAATCAGCTCAGTGGTGGACAAAAACAAAGAGTTGCCATCGCACGTGCACTAATCAATGATCCATTAATCATTATGGGCGACGAGCCAACCG
>CANHBE010000106.1 GCA_947458575.1 Flavobacteriaceae bacterium
TAATTAAACGGTCTGAAAACATCATAACCGCTCCTCCAAAAGTATGAGGTATTAGTGGTACACCGAAACTTAATGCTTTAAGAATATACGATTTGTTAAACTCAATCTTAACATATTTTTTTCTTACTAAAATGAACAATGAAATTAGAGCATACATAAAAAAGACCAGAACCTGTGCTATTACTCTGCCTTTCCAGCCGAGTTCAAATGGAATTACTAAAATTAAGGATAAAATAAGATTCAATGCCGTTTGGCTGATCTGAAACAAGCCGTACAAAAATGGTTTCTCTTCTGCTATCCACAGTCCTAGTAACATTTGAAACATAAACTGTGAGCATGCGAATACAACTATGAAGGGGAGCCATTCCGATGGAAATTCTACCATTCTTGAAATGGTATGACCAAATAGGAATGATATTACAAGCAGCAACACGCTACTTATTAAAAATATTAGGAGGGTGTTGTAAACATAAACTGGAAAATTAACTTCTTCTTTCTTGTAGTACTGCACAATTACGGAGTTCTGAGTATTCAGTCCGGCAAACGAAATCAACATCGTAGCAACGACTTGAAAAATAGAAACAATTCCATAGTCGCTCGGACTTAAATACCTTGTAAGAACTGGTATTAGCAAAAAGGGAATAGCACTATTCAGTGCGTTGCTTGCTGTAAAAACAAAACTCGATTTTAGTAAATTCGAGTCAACTATATTCTTTATCAATTAAGGTTTGTTTTCTAATGAAGTCAGCGACAGTACTAAGTCAAATAATCCATACTCATGGGAGTGCCCGTTTTAAGATCAATTTTGAAGTGCTTTCCCAAGATGGATTCAAAATATTTTGGTGCCAGGCCATCACCTGGTCGGATTACGCGCAAATTTTGTGATGATAGTATATCTCCTTTCTTTACATCTGCCACAACATAAATTGATCGTTTGAACACCCTACTCTTTTCTTCTGCTTTTTGAACATTTAATTGAACTTGGCCCAGGGCCAAAAACGCTCTTTCGCTTTCGAGCACGAGGGATTTCATTTCCGCAGGCTCCATACTGAAGGTACTATCGACTCCGCCATCTGCCCTGCTTATCGTAAAATGTTTCTCGATAACTCGAGCTCCAAGAGCGATAGATGCTATACTAGCTCCTATGCCCATTGTGTGATCACTCAGGCCGATAATACAATCCTGAAAAACTTGTTGCAGAACAGGGATGGTGACAAGGTTGGTGTTTTCAGGTGTAGCTGGATATGTACTGGTGCACTTTAAAAGAACGATTTCCTTACTCCCATTTTCTTTAAGAACTTGAACAGATTCCATTATATCGGACAAGTTTGCAATACCTGTGCTCATTATTACAGGTTTGCCGGTCTTGGCTACCTTTTTTAGTAGTGGATGATCCGTGTTCTCAAACGATGCGATTTTATAACAGGGAACGTTTAATGTCTCTAAAAAATCAACAGCAGTATCATCAAAAGGTGTACTGAAACAGATTAATCCTAATTCGGCAGCATAGTCAAAAAGTGGCTTATGCCACTCCCATGGTGTATGAGCCTCCTTATATAACTCATACAGATTACGCCCGAGCCAAAGTGATTTCTTGTCTGTAATATCAAATAGACCGCCACGATGATTTATCGTCATTGTGTCCGGAGTATACGTTTGTAATTTGATAGCGTGCGCGCCAGTGGAAGCCGCAACGCGAACAATCTCCTTAGCTCTTTCTAGAGATTGATTATGATTACCGCTCATCTCAGCGATGATGAAAGGTGGATTATTTGAGCCAAGCAGAAAATCCTTAATCATGAAACTATTCATACTTTTAAATTTTAGGTCAAACTAATTATAAAGATCCTCAGTCTACATACTCTGAAAACCCTTTGTAAAATCTACTCAGATTTTGGTGCCTTTCATAGTCTGATACCTTAATATTTAATGCGTCCTGAATTGACCACAAAACATCATTAAACCCAAACATGTTCCTAAATCTAACAGTACTTGAAAATCTAGGATTGATTTCAAACACATATGGGACATCTGATATCATTCTCAATTGAACATTTATGCTGCCTTGTAAATTAATATTTTGAGCAATGGAATTTAAAAGTAAAGTTATTGGTTCGCTCTCAATCACTTCCCCAAAGCCGCTATATCCTCCAGTTAGTTCTCTTCTAAAAATAATGCTTCGAATCTCCCCAGCTTTAGATCGAAACAGGCCGCAAGTATACTCATCAGAATCTTGCGTCAAAAATTCCTGCACAATATAATTTTCAAGCAAAACTTTTTTTTGCAAATAAGAAATGTCGTCCCTATCATTTATAAGATATAGGTTTTTGCCTCCTGACCCACTCCTTGATTTCAGAATAAATGGAAATAGGTTCATTTTAACATAGTCACTGGCAATGTGTGTTTTAGGGAATGGAAGACCATGCTGCTGAAGAAATTCTGAGGTTTTTAATTTATCAAAACCTATTTCCAAGGCAAGCCTATTAGCATGAATCATTGTGGCTTGACCAAAAAAATCCAACCTGTTAACCTGAGTTAAATGGCGCAACTCAGGTTCAGCCATGGGAATGTATAAATCTATTTTATTTGTTTTAATAAATTCATTTAGGAATTGAAAGAAATCAGGGTGCTTAATAGGCAATCCAACTTTAAAATTTGGATAAATAAATGAGCCAGCATTTTTTGAAGATATGTCAATACCATAGATATTATTAATCAAGGGTATCTCTTTTAAGATTTTACCAATGCTTTGACCAATATCTCCACCGCAACCAGTAACTAATACATTCACTTTTACTGACATACTATTTCTATTTTCGTTCCAAGATTTTGTAGTTGTATGCTAAATCCGGATCGTTTTTTAAGACTTCTAACTTCAACTCAGTAACATCATAATCCGTTATTCGGAATTCGATTGATTTACTTAAAGAATTAAGAATTGCCCAGTAAGCTTTCCCTCCTTTTTGCCTGGATTGACCTACAGATCCCGGGTTAACTACAAGTGTATTTCCTCTTCTTAAGCAAAATGAATAATGAGAGTGTCCAATCAGAATTAAATCGTAGTTAAACGAATCAAAAGCTTTCAACAGCTCCAGGTTTGAATCCGGATATACATATGTATCATTTGCCCAGGGGCTACCATGGCTCATCATGATCGATAAATCATTATAGTAGACTTCTCGAGTGTCAGGCAAAGCCCTAAGCCATTTAATCTGCTCTTGGCTAAGTTTCTCAACTGCTGAAAAATGCCCACTGCCATATTTTTTAACAATCGGGTAAAAGGATTGAGGGTCATCCATCAAACCAAACAACAAATGTTCGTGATTGCCATTTATGGCATGTACATCATACTCGGAAATAGCAGTCAAAACTTTATCTGGGTGATAGTAATATCCAACCATATCACCCAAAATCAATATCTCCCGTATGCCTTCTCTTCTTACCTCCTTTAAAACCTCGTTCAAAGCGTAATTATTACCATGGATGTCGGATAATATTGCCGTTCTCATATCATTTCAAAAACTACTTTTTGGGCAACTTCTCCTGGTGATTTTAACTTTCCATTCGTTTTATATTCAAGAAATGTTTCTACCCTATCAAATTCACTACTCCTTATGTAATCCTGCATTCCCGTATCCATCACTCCCGGATCAAAGTTTACAATGTTGCAATCGGGGTGTTCCTTCTTTAAGACATCGAAAAACATTTTCCCTCCTGCCTTGGAGGAGCAGTAAAGGGACCAGCCAGCAATAGGATTTTGAGCTGCCCCTGTTGAAATATTAATAACGGTTATTTTGCCTTTATTAAAATTTTGAAACAAGAAATTAGATATAACCAAAGGAGCCTTAATATTTACCGCGAGTAGTGCTTCAATTTGTAATTCCGTCATTTCGCCCACTTTCGTAATAGGTTTTATAATGGCGGCATTATTTACAAAAACAATATCTCTCGTGGTAATATATTGCGTCAGTGATTGAATCCTTGACTCTAATTTGTCAAACGATAAATCACATTCTATAAATTTAAATCGACTTTTGTTGTAGCCCATTTGACTTTCGCTTACCTTTTTCGACACAGAAATGACAATGTCCTCAGTCTTTTCAATAATTGTTGAAACGATTGCCTCACCAAGGCCGCTGGTGGCTCCTGTTACAACGAACGTTCTTTTATCCATATAGATCATTTTTAACCTTACAATGAATCACCACATCTATGTATTTTGATTCAAAAAAACAATGTTCCTTAAGTCTTGCTTCCCTCTCATAACTCATTTCTTCGAGTGCTCGGTATAGTCTTGGCCTTAAGTCAAAGGCAAAAGTGAAAATCTTGTGAAGATCCAAACCAAGAAACGCAACTTCTTCGATCAACTTAAGATAAGTCTTCCAATGAAATTCAAAATGCACATTCTCTTCTAGTGTGTCCATTATGAAAGAAATTTCAGCATTCCTATTAATCCAATTAATATGCACCAATCCGCCATATCCAATGCATTTATTCCCTTTCAAATATGAAAACAATACCTGATTCGGCTGTCTTTCACTAAATAAGTTTGTCACAACGCTCAAAAAGTAACGATCCTGACTTTCTATCGTTAATATCTCGCTCTGCCTCAAATGATACATCTGCTCATTTCTCCACTTCATTATTTCAAAACGATCCTCAAAACGGATCGGTACCAGTCGGTACTCACCAATAGCATATTCTTGCGTAACTAAGCATTTATATTTCATCGATGTTTTCTTATTTCTACACCTGCATTAGAAATTTGAGATCTGGTTTGTATAAAGTTCTGATCTCTATGCGCAAAAAAAGTACCCGCGGAAACAGCGTTTGCTTTACCCAATAAAAAACCATCTGAAAAATGTTGAGCTACACCACAGCCTCCTCCTGTAATAACGGGCACATTAACACTATCGGCTATCATTCTCGTCATCTTAATATCAAGTCCTGATTTCATTCCATCGCGATCAATAGAAGTTATTAACAACTCACCCGCCCCCAATCGAACCACCTTTTGAGCCCACTCTGCTGGATGCATATTAGTCTGCTGCTTTCCTCCGTTAATAAACACGGTATACTCACCCTTCTCATTTTGCTTGTAATCAATACTTACC
This sequence comes from Flavobacteriaceae bacterium, assembly GCA_947458575.1. Lineage (GTDB taxonomy): Bacteria > Bacteroidota > Bacteroidia > Flavobacteriales > Flavobacteriaceae > Flavobacterium. Next base: position 5,115 of record CANHBE010000106.1, read on the forward strand.
ACTACGCATTGCGCCCCAAATTTGTCGGCAGCCTTTGATATTAACTCAGGCGATTTAAACGCTTCCGAGTTGATTGATATTTTATCTGCTCCGTTAGCTAATAAAAGTCTAAAGTCATTGATTTCCTTCACTCCTCCACCTACCGTCATGGGCATAAAGATTTCTTGAGAAACCCGATTTATAACATCTGCCAATATTTTAATTTCAGATTTGCTATTCTCATCAATATTTATAAAAATAAGTTCATCTGAGGCTTGGTCTTGAAATATTTTTGCCTGTGATACGGGGTCACCAATTTCTATACACTCCTTAAATTGCCTAGTTATAACTAAGACCAATTTTTTGGAATTAAACAATGATGGTTTGAGCTGGAGTTTTGGTATAAGCCTGAATTTTGACATCTACGGATTCCAATTAATAAAATTGCTCAAAAGCTTCAAGCCATGATCCTGGCTTTTTTCAGGATGAAATTGTGTTGCAAATATGTTATTCTTTAAAACAGATGCTGTAATCAATTTACCACCATATTCGTATGCTGCCACCACATCATTTGAGTTCTCGCAAGACATGTAAAAGGAGTGAACCAAATAAAAATCTGATCTATTCGGAATGTTATTAAAAAGAGGATTATCTGATCTGATCTCAATTTCACTCCAACCAATATTTGGAAGCTTCAATCCGGTATTCTCAACATTTATCTTGATCACTTCTCCTTCAAACCAACCTAACCCCAAATGCTCTCCAAATTCGTGGCTTTTTTTTGCCATTACCTGCATACCGAGACAAATGCCTAGCGTTGGTTTGGCTTTCATTATGACCTCTTCATTTAGTGCATCTGAAAAACCTGAAGATCTCAATAGGTTGATGCAATCCTTAAATGCTCCAACTCCTGGTATTACAATTCTATCAACTGCTTGTAAATCTTCCGGATGTTTACAGACGATTACATCTTCTCCCAGATAGTCGAAAGCATTGTACACCGACAACAAATTGCCCATTCCATAATCAACGATGCCAACCATTTATTTACTGAGATTTTTTCCAGTTGGATATTTGCAATTCCGCATTTTCTGTTTCCATTTTTCCCGATCTGGCCCATTTGTCAAAATCAGGTAATTTATCTCCGATTTCCCTAGCAATAGATCCAAATTTCCATGGAGATACAGCATGGCTTTCTGCGATCTTATAAAACTCTTCCTTTGTAAGGCCTACTAGTTCTAAGAATATCTCTAAACTGGGTGGTTCTTTACCTTCATATCGATCTATCATCTCAAATCCTTCCTCTCTCGTCATTCTTTCATTTCTAATATCAATGGAAGCGAGGTGAGTAGGTCGAGTGTAACCTCTTTTAATATATTTGATATGGTCTCTAACTCCCTGCATGTAACACTCTATTTTCTCATAGTTATATTGTCCGGGCACATTCTCAACAAGGTCTCCGTTCCAACCAAGTTCATCTTGAATAATTCTTGACTGTGTTCTCACATCCCATGGTATGAATGAGCCTAAACAAAGTGACCTATATTGCAATTTTCTTAAATCTTTTAGGGGTGGATAGGAATAGGGCTTAAAATCTCTTTCATCCATTGTACCTCCTAATCTTACGGCCATATCCAGGGCTGTTATGCCTAGATTTGTTACTCTGTTGAATCTTTTTTCATCAACTTCCTCATCTTGATCATAGCCATAGTATGAAGTATACTCTGACGTAGGCTCACCCCAAAAAATCAATGGAACATTGTATCGAATGGCAACGTGCATGGGATATGAAAAAATTCCTGTGTGGCAATGCCAACAAAAATCTCCCTTCTCAAGAAAGCTTTGTAACATTAGTTTCTGAACTACCTTCCAGTTGGGAGTGAATGTGTGGAAATCTGCGCCCAAATTCCTCAATACACGGGTCGTATTTTCATTCAGATTGGGTCGTAAGAACCCGTGGTCAAATCGAACAACAAGTGGCTTTATTTTGTATTCCTTCATCAGGTAATAGAGTGTCCAAGTGCTGTCCTTGCCCCCACTGAACGGAACAATGCAGTCATAATCATATTTTCCTCGATAACTTTCGATAAGCTCACCAAGTTCTTTTTTTCTTTTCGCCCAGTCTATTTTTTCCTTTTTGAACTCGACTTGCCGACAAACGCTACAAACTCCACTATCGTCAAAAGTAATACTCTCGTGGGTCTCTGGTAAGAGACACTTTTTACATCTTCTTAACTCTGTCATATACTTAGCTATTTATTCTTAGGTTATAAATATTTTCTGAAGACTGGTTTTGCGGGCTCACCAGTTAAATACTTGCCGAATCCAGAATCTAGCGCCTTGATATAAACATGTAATGTTTCATCAAATGCAGCTGCAAAATACGAAATGTCCTCATGAGTATGACTAAAACAGGGAGCAAATGCCCCCTGGAACAAGACACCCCTATTTATCATCTCCTGCAGGGCGAGTGTACGCATACCGCTATTCATTTCCTTATTCAAATCTTTGAATGTGAAGACGGGCATCCAATTAGAAGGAATAACTTGAACATAGTCACCGAGGTCATGTTTCTTAATGATGGCGGAACACTCGTTAATCAATAAATCACCGATTTTTTGGTTATGGGCTATCACATCCTTCGTAAGGAACTCATCGATTGTGGCAAGTCCAGCGGCAATAGAATGGGTTTCACCTCCATGGGTTGTTGAAATTAAGAATACTTTCTCTTTTCCCTTGTTCCGAATCCCTCCTAACTCCATTATTTCCTTCTTTCCTGTTAGTGCGCAAAAAGAAAACCCATTTGCAATACCCTTTCCCCATGTCGCCATATCTGGGTCTATTCCATATTTAGACATTGAACCAGGAAGTGCCGTTTTAAACCCAGTAATCATTTCATCAATGATTAGCAACGCACCATTGCTATGGGCCATTTTAATAGCGCTTTGCAGAAAATCCTTAACCGATAAAGAACATGTACATCCATTTCCACATGCACTTTTCTCAGGTTCCATAATTACACAAGCAATCTGGTTTGGATGTTTTTCAAATAACTTAGCGAGTGATTCTAAGTTGCACGATTTAAAAGTCACTGAAAGATTAGAAATTTCCTCCGGAACCCCTTGGTTGCATTCTGTCTTCCCAATAAACCAATCGTCATAGGAATAAAAGGGATGATCCCCAGGAAAAGCGACA
>CANHBE010000107.1 GCA_947458575.1 Flavobacteriaceae bacterium
CTTTACGGGTAATGTAATTTGAGATCTTCTTTACCGCTCCGTCTGCCTGAAGGTAAGAGCGCGATACGTTTAGCGGAATGTCCGGCGAATCAATAACACCCTTTAACATGGTCAGGAACTCGGGTACAATTCCTTCAACATTATCAGTAACATACACTTGATTCTGGTATAGTTGGATTTTGTCTTTTTGGATTTGTAGATCCGCACCTAATTTTGGGAAATATAATATTCCGGTAAGATTGAAAGGATAATCAACATTTAAGTGAATGTTGAACAAAGGTTCCTCAAATTGCATGGGATACAATTCGTGGTAGAAATTCTTATAATCCTCATCGCTTAATTCCGTGGGCTGTTTGGTCCATGCCGGAGTTGGATTATTGATGATATTATCAACTTCAATCGTTTCCGCTTTGTAGTCTTCAGGTGCATTTTCTGGTTTGGGTAGTGTCTCCTTTTTGGTTCCGAACTTAATCGGGATAGGCATAAACTTATTGTATTTGTTCAATAAGTTCTTGATTCTAAATTCCTCCAAGAATTCTAGGGAATCTTCAGCAATGTGAAGAATTATTTCTGTACCACGTGAATTTTTGTCAGCCTTTTCAATAGTAAACTCCGGACTTCCATCACATGTCCAATGTGTCGCAGGTTCGTCTTTATAAGATTTTGTGATTATTTCCACTTTTTCCGCAACCATAAATGCAGAATAAAATCCTAAACCAAAATGACCGATTATTCCCGCATCTTTTGCCGAATCTTTGTATTTATCCAAGAACTCTTCAGCACCGGAAAATGCAACTTGATTGATGTACTTTTCAACTTCTTCTGCAGTCATTCCAAGTCCCTGATCGATAATGTGCAGTTTCTTTGCTTCTTTGTCAATCTTGACTTCAATAATTGGATTGCCGTATTCAACTTTTGCTTCGCCGATGCTAGTAAGGTGCTTCAACTTCAGCGTTGCGTCGGTTGCATTGGAAACCAGCTCACGCAAGAAGATCTCGTGATCGCTGTACAAGAACTTCTTAATTAGGGGAAAGATGTTTTCTACTGAAACATTAATTTTACCTGTTGTCATATTTTAGATTTTTTAAGTTTTTTTTGATGACATGTGCTTTTTCAAATAAAGTACCATCCTAGAAAAAGTGACAAATTGTCTTAAATAAAATGCAATTCATAGAAATACTAAACTTTTCAGATTGTATATTTGTGCACTAAAAAAGATAAAATATGAGAAAAGTAATCCTATTATTTGTCATTTGGGTAACGGTCGCATCGTGCAAATCTACGTCGGCCACAAGCACGAAAACAGATGGAAGATCGCAGTATGCTTTGAAAGGTAATTGGATATTGACAACTGTCAGTTATCCGGGTTCTGAGTATATCAAGATTAATTCGTTTCAAATTGATGATTCCAAATGTTTTGAGGGCAGCACATGGAAATTTGTCTCCAATAATAATTCAGGTCAAGTTAGTATTGAAAAGGGCGGTTGTTCTCCATTGAATTCGCCTATTACTTGGTTTATTAATAAAGAAGGCCAGTTTGTACTCAAGATTCTGAATGCCGGTGAGAAGGCGAAAAAAGTTCGTGAAGGTTATGTACTGACTATAAGCGGTAACGGAGAAGATAGCTTTCAGTTAATTGACAAGATTGACGTAGGAGGTAAACTGACGAATGTCGTATATCAATTCAAAAAAGTAAACTAAAAATAAAAAGCTATGAAAAAAGTATATGCAATATGTATGGCTCTAGTAATCCTAACGAGCGCATCATTTACAGGTTGTGAAGCTGTGAAGAACACAAATAAAGCGCAAAGAGGCGCTGCAATCGGGGCAGCAGGTGGAGCGATCTTGGGCGGCATTATCGGAAATAATGCCGGCAAGGGCGGAAATGGTGCGTTAGGCGCTGTTTTAGGAGGTGTTATTGGTGGTGTTGCAGGCGGTGTAATTGGTAATCAAATGGATAAGCAAGCACGTGAGATAGATACTGCTTTACCCGGTGCTGAGGTGGTGCGAGTAGGCGAAGGAATTAAATTGGTTTTGGGAGAGAATGCTGTTCGTTTTGATTTCAATAAATCAACTTTGACGACTCAAGCCAGAGCAAATCTTGACAAATTAGTGAGTGTTTTTAAAGAGTATCCAGATACTAACATTGTTGTTTACGGGTATACCGATAATAAAGGTTCTGTTGAATATAACCTGAAGTTATCTCAAGAAAGGGCCAACTCTGTAAAGAATTACCTGATTTCAAAGGGATTGGTTGCATCAAGATTCACGACGACAGGTATGGGTATTGCAGATCCTATAGAATCGAATGATACAGATGCAGGAAGAAGCAAAAACAGACGAGTTGAATTTGCTATCACTGCAAATGAAAAAATGATTAAAGAGGCAGAAGGAAAGTAATGCTCCGGCTAAATATGTAATTCGTAAGAAACTGCTCTTTTAGGGCAGTTTTTTTTGTCATAAATTTTAACACAATATTCTGTTTAAAAATTTTTGAAATAGATTAGACAAAAGTACCTTTACTGTCCGTAACAAATCATGGAAAAAATGACAGCAACCAAGAAATCTTCAGCTAAAAGAAAACAAATAGATGACAATAGAATAATTGAGTTGTATATAGATACGGTTCTATCTGAGAATATTTCACCCAAGAATGTCTATGTGTTTTGTAAAAACAACACGATTGAAGAGTCTGATTTTTATTCCTTTTTTGGTTCGTTTGAATCACTTAGGCAGGCAATATGGATTAAATTTTTTGAGAACGCGGTTTACACTATTCATGCTGAAGAGGCTTACCAAACATACACCGACAAGAACAAATTACTGACGTTGTTTTACACGTTGTTTGAGATTTTGACCTTAAATAGGAGTTATGTCTTATTCACCTTGAAGGAAAACAAAACCAACTTGAAAAATCTAAAGGATTTGACATTGTTCCGGAAAGAATTTAAAGAGTTTGTTGTTAGCATCATAGACGAAAACCAAGACAACAATTTTGAGAAACTTGACAAGATTAAAAAACCTGTCTTTTCTGAAGGTGCGTGGATTCAATTCTTGTTGATTTTAAAGTTTTGGATGGACGATAGTTCCAAATCATTCGAAAAAACAGATATCGTTATTGAAAAATCCGTCAATACTGCTGTAGATATTTTCAACACAAAACCTCTAGAGAGTCTGCTAGATCTGGGAAAGTTTTTGTGGAAAGAGAATAAAATGAAATGATTGATTCAATAGTAACGGTTTCAAGACAAATAGAAGATGAAGACCATAGATAAAATTCCAACCAATAAAATAGAACGCGCCGGTCAATTGGTTAAGACAGGCATTAAAGTGGGTGGTAATTACCTTGCATACTATGGCGAAAAGATCGTCAACCCGTCTTTGAGTAAAGAGAAACTCAACGAGAATAATGCGGAGGATATTTACGATGGACTCCAGAATCTTAAGGGAAGTGCGTTGAAAGTTGCACAGATGTTGAGTATGGATAAGAGTATCATGCCCCAAGCTTACGTCGATAAATTTTCACTTTCGCAATTTTCCGTGCCACCGCTATCAGCGCCCCTAGTACGTAAGACTTTTAAAAAGTATTTGGGAAAGTTTCCAGAAGAAATCTTCGATTCGTTTACCCCGGATGCCATAAATGCGGCAAGTATCGGACAAGTGCATGGGGCTAGCAAAGGCGGGAAAAAACTCGCTGTGAAAATTCAATATCCTGGAGTCGCTGATAGTATAAGTTCTGATTTGGCTATCGTAAAACCATTTGCGACTAGAATGTTCAATTTAAAAGGAAAGGACTCTGAGAAGTATTTTGCAGAAGTTGAAAACAAGTTACTAGAAGAAACCGACTATACCTTGGAGTTACAGCAGAGTTTGAAAATGGCGGAAGCGTGCAAAGATATTCCAAACTTACGATTTCCTAATTATTATAGGGAGTTGTCATCTGAGAAGATATTAACGATGGATTGGATGGAAGGACAGCATTTATCTGAGTTTGCAGCATCAAATACAGACAGCACTATGGCAGACAAGGTTGGTCAAACATTATGGGACTTCTACATGTTCCAAATGCATAAACTTCGGCAGGTGCATGCAGATCCTCATCCCGGAAATTTTTTGATAGATGAAAATTGCAACCTTATTGCTATTGATTTTGGGTGTATAAAGAAAGTACCGAACGATTTTTATTTACCTTATTTTGAACTTGCTGATCCCCAAATAATTAACAATCCAATTTTGTTTTCCGAAAAGCTATATCAGCTAGAGATATTGCGAAAAGATGATTCACCTGAGGAGATTGAATATTTCACAGGTATTTTTCACAAACTTCTGAGCCTGTTCACCCAGCCTTTTCATGCAGATTTTTTTGATTTCTCCAGCGATGAATTCTTTGGTGATATTGCCAAAATGGGAGAGGAGTTAACTAAAGACAGCCAACTGAGAAAAATGAATGGCAACCGAGGTTCCAAGCATTTTTTGTATATCAACAGAACCTTTTTCGGTCTCTATAATTTATTACATGACCTCAAAGCAAGAGTGGTTACGCAGAATTACCTGCAATTCATTCCAAAAGGCTAGGTATAGAAATTGGCGCCAGAAGTAGCCTATTTTTTTTCTAATCTTTCCAAGCGCTCTAAGATTGCCGCAAAGCCAACCGCAGTATTTCCTGTACCGGCAAGAAAAGGAGCATTGTAGCTTGTCATGGCTTGCCTTCCGACTGCCACGTTAAAATTAGAGGTTGTATTAGAAAATAGAGCTCCTGAACCTATAGCTGTATTTTCTGAACCTGAAGTATTCGAAAATAAGGCAAAATCTCCCATAGCAGTATTGCGTTGGCCGGTCGTTATCGCCGATAGCACATTAGCGCCAAATGCAGAGTTTCTAACACCAAATTGCGAGGCAAAATTAATGGTCGGATTTACTAACGAATTCGCTCCAAAAGAAGTATTGCCGTTATTGTAGTTGAAACTACCGTCATAAGTTGGATCACCAATATAACCAGCACGAATGCCATTTCTTCTAAATGCAATATCTTGATTATCGGTAGTTCCTATAAAATTAGAAGCTACTGATGTTCCACTGTTGCCTGTTGTTTGCCAAGCCGAACCATTGAGACTTTGCCACGTCACATTGCCTGAACCATCAGTTTGCATAATTTGGCCATTGGCTCCACGCGAAGGTGGCAGTAAGTAATTATTTGAAGCGGTTGTTCCTATTGATACATTTCCCAAAAAGTAGCCTGCATAGTTCGTTCCGGCTTTCAACACTTCGGAATAAACACCGAAATGCGTTCCTCCCGCACTTGGGCTTAAAAAGTTGTACGAGCCGTATTTTAAACCTGTTCCAGCGCCGTCCAGGGTATTAAAGATTCCGTAATGCGTCCCATTAGCACTGTTACTAATCTGATTGTGTGTTCCATATTGTACGCCTGTGCCACTGCCGGTTAAGATATTAAATGTACCATAATGAATTCCGCTTCCAGTGTTACTGATCGTATTTGATGTTCCATATTGCATGCCTGTTCCTGTACCGCTAAGGTTTGTATAAGTACCATAATGTATACCCGTACCTGTATTACCTATATTGATGCTGCTACCAATTTGTAGCCCGTTACCTGTGCCTAATAAATCAAAGTAACTGCCGAAGTGACTGGCATTTCCGCTATTACTTATGCTAATATATTCCCCATATTGTTCTCCTATTCCTATACCCGCGAGATCCGTAAAACTGCCGTAATGGATGCCCGTTCCTGATCCGCTTAGGTTGGTATTGCTACCGTAGTGAATTCCATTTCCGGAATTGAAAATATTGGTGCTGGTACCATATTGATTTCCGGATCCCAGACCTGTGAGGTCGTTATAGTTGGCATAATGACTACCACTACCTGATCCGAAAACCCCATTGTAAGTACCAATATGCTGTCCGTTGCCACTGTTAGAAATATTATTTGCCGATCCAAACTGAGAACCGATAGCTCCCGTGCCAGTTAAATCATTAATTATACCGTAAGTTGTATCAGCAGAAGTGCCATTCAGTTGGTTGTTGATTCCTATATTGTTTATGGCATTATTGGAATTATTCGTATAAGTGGTGTTGATACCAATTTCTTTATTTGACGAAGTCACTTCAAGCGGATAATTAGCTGTGTTTTTTCCAATGGCTACATTACCGGTATGAAACATATCGTCAGTAATGAGTGATGGCGCCGAAGTGGTTCCAACTTTATACCAATCGGCGTCGGAATTTGCGGTTGAATTAATTCCAACCCAACTAGTCGTCGCATGGTTCCAATAATAAAAACCGGGTTGATTGGCTCCTGAAACTGTCGTTAAGAATACTAACATGCCATTTTGAGCAGCTGTCGGATTTGTAACCGGAAAGACATTGATTCGAGGAATAAGAATCCCGTCAGTATTGGATGGTGATGCCGAGTTGGAAGGTGCAATCTCTAAAGTGGCATTTGGGGTCGTAGTACCAATACCAATTTGAGCTTGAGCAAATCGTATCGTGAAGCATAGAACCAAAACAAAGTATATTTTCAACTTCATATACAAAGTTTCTCTGTAAATTAGGGCGCCACAAAAATACGGTAATTTTCTAATAGGCAATAGATTTACGCTGTAAAATTGTATTTCTACGTGAAAGAATAGCCGTTGAAATCTATAGTCTTAAATTTATTTTTTAGTTTGGCCTAGTTTAATGACTTTTGTGGTTCAGTTTGTTCTATGTTAAGTGTCGATAAAATTTCATTTTCGTATTCTGGAGACAAAACAATTAGCGATATTTCTTTTTCAATAGAGAAAGGAGAATGTTTGGCTATTGTCGGCGAAAGTGGCTGTGGGAAAAGTACGCTTCTAAAACTGATTTACGGACTGCATGATCTCGATGATGGGAATATTTTTTGGAATGGCGGTGTAGTTTTGGGACCCCGGTTTAATTTGATTCCGGGTATGGACAATATGAAATACCTCGCGCAGGATTTTGACTTGATGCCTTACATCACAGTAGCTGAAAATGTTGGGAAATTCCTCTCCAATATTCATCAAAAATCAAAGAAAGCGAGAATCGCAGAGTTGCTCGCGTTGGTTGAAATGTCCGATTTTGCAGATATAAAAGCTAAGTACTTGAGCGGAGGGCAAATGCAACGGGTCGCTATTGCCAGAGTACTTGCACTTGAACCTGAACTCATATTGTTTGACGAGCCTTTTAGCCATATTGATACTTTCAGAAAGAATAGTTTGAGGCGAAAAGTAATCTCATATTTGAAACATCGAGAAATCACATGTATAATTGCTTCACACGATCGCGATGATATACTCGGATTTTCGGATCAGACGTTGGTACTGAAGAATGGGAAATTGGTAGCGTTCGGACCAACAAAATTAGTATATAGAGATCGGAGCATTAAATATGTAGCGTCGCTTTTTGACGATGTGAATTGCTTGTCGAGTTCATTACTAAATTTGCCGGGAGTAGAGCGACAATTATATATTTATCCTTATGAACTAAAAGTAGTTGAAAATTCAAATTTGGAAGTTGAAGTCGTCAGGAGTTTCTTCAGAGGGAACGGTTACTTGATCGAATCAATTACTCAAGATCAAACCATATTTTTTGAAAGTAAATCTGAATTAGACAAGAATGGCAAAGTTTTTTTGGCTCTTGAGCACTAGAAAAAGTACGTCTTCGATGCATCTATTTAATGATTTGCCTAAATTTGTAAACCAACACTTGAATATGAAAAAACTACTTTTGCCCATCATTTTACTGTCTACATCAATTTATGCACAGTTGCAATGGAGGCCGTTATCCGCTGCAATTACGAATATTGACAATCAAAGATTTGACGATGTTTTTTTTATAAACGATAACATAGGTTGGGCTGCTAATGGAGCCTACGCTGCCGTTTATAAGACAATTGATGGTGGTGTAACATGGTCTACTCAGGTAACAGAGCAGTCTTTGGGTGGAAACTACTATTTCAGAAACATTGAGTTCATAGATGAAAATATTGGTTTTTTGGGTACTTTGAATAATCTCTTCCTCAAAACCACCGATGGCGGAACCAATTGGACGCCAGTTACAAATGTGCCCAATAGCCCGGCGGCAATCTGTGGATTAGATGTGGTTGGTAGTTCAACCATTTTCGGATGTGGAGCCTATTTCTCACCGGCATTTTTGATTAAGTCAACAGATAGTGGCGCAACATGGACCTACACTGATATGAGTGC
>CANHBE010000108.1 GCA_947458575.1 Flavobacteriaceae bacterium
AATAATCTGAATTTCAACATCACTTCAAATGAATTCAGTTCACTGAAATTTCGGTTGAATTTTTATAAAGTTTCCAACGGATTTCCGACTGAACTCATATCGTCGAAAGATGTAGTTTTTGAGATTAAGGATGAATTTAAAGGTTGGTTTACTATCGACTTAAAACCCTATGACATATATTTAGATAAAGAATCTGAGGAAATCGCCATAACCATTCAATGGGTTGAAAGTAAGAAAGCCAATGAGAAGAGCAAGTACTTTGGTATTTCTACGGCAATGTCAGCAACTGATACGTGTTTCTACAGAGAGAAATCAATGGATACATGGAAAAAAAGTAGCCAAAGTTTAAGTTTCTACTTAAACGCGATGTGCAAATAAAGAAGAAGCAAGCGAATTGGCAAAACCTTTTTCATCAACTGAAAAGTAAGCTGTGAACATCGCAAAATGAATGAAAGTAAATTTTTACAAACGCATCAACAAGAATGATAACTTTGCGACTTGTTAAGATAATTTTTGAAATATAAGATAATGCCCTAGCCCTGATGGCAGTGGACATCCTTTTTCTCAACCCTTTCAGAGTTTGAAACTCTGAAAGGGTTGAGAAAAAGATGGAACGGACAGCAGGATAAAGCTCCTAAAAACTATGAAAAAACTATTGCTCTGTCCGATATTCCTGCTACTGTTTTCGTGTTACGACGCGCCAAGAGATTGCAGAGATTTTAAAACCGGAACGTACCTATCTGAAATCACGATTAATGGTGTCAAACATCAAACAACTTCTATAAGAACCGATTCGATTGTCATTGAAACTTATAAAGGCAAAACCGACACGGCGTCGATTCGTTGGGTTAATGATTGTGAGTATATATTGCGGAAATTGCATCCGAAAAATATGGCGGAGCAAAAAGCAATTTCGATACGAATTTTGACCACTTCAAAAAATTCCTATACTTTTGAATTCGGTGCGGTTGGTACCGGAGACAAACAAAAAGGAACCGCTTACTCAATTAATAATTAATCATTGCATCTAGCAACAAACTACCATGATTGAAATTTTATCAAATCCGAATGCTTGGATTGCCCTTTTTACTCTGACTTTTCTTGAAATTGTCTTGGGAATCGACAATATCATTTTTATCTCGATTGTAACAGGAAAACTGCCACCTGAAAAACGAAAAAAAGCGACTAAGATTGGAATGTTCTTGGCCATGTTTATGCGAATTGCGTTGCTTTTCGGTATTACGATTTTGATTGCGATGAAAGAACCGTGGTTGAGTTTTCATTATACTTGGCTTTCGGCGGATATTTCGGGTCAGAGCCTCATATTGCTACTGGGTGGATTATTCCTCATTTATAAGAGTACCAAAGAAATCCATCAAAAAGTTGATGAAAAGGGCGAGGAAGAAAAAGATTTAAAAACTTCCGCTACCAAGTCATTTGCCAACGTGATTTTTCAAATCATCCTGATTGATTTGGTTTTCTCTTTTGATAGTATTCTGACTGCAGTTGGAATGACCAATGGCATCGAAGGCGCTTTGTATATCATGGTTACCGCTGTAATCGTGTCTGTATTCATCATGATGCAGTTTGCGCTTCCGGTTGGAAATTTTGTCAATAAACACCCATCGATTCAGATTTTGGGTTTGTCGTTTTTGATTTTGATTGGCTTTATGTTAGTTACCGAAAGTGCCCATTTGGCTCACGCTTCGTTCTTTGGCAACCATGTTGATGTGGTCCCAAAAGGTTATCTCTACTTTGCAATTTCTTTCTCTTTGTTAGTGGAAGTATTGAATATGAAAATGTCAAAGAAGAATAAGAAAGAGTAAGTTTAACCGCAAGGCACGCAAAGTTATACGCAAAGGGCGCAAAGAAATCAATCTTTGCGCCCTTTGCGTTTTTTATTCTTTGCGCACTTTGCGGTTACAAAACCTAGAACAAAGTAATCTGACCATCGTCGTCGAGCTGAATATCTTCGTCAGCCGCTTCCGATTCGGTTTCCGCGACTGTTTCCGACTCCTCGACAACGGCTTCTTCAGGAACTTCGTAGGGCAATGGCTCGAGCAAATTGACTTGCTTTAGTTTATCAGTGGTCAGTTGATTTCCGAGTGCTTTGAAACCTTTAACTGCTATAAAAGCTTCCAAATCGACAATTTGATTTTCTTTCTGAACGCCTTTGACTTTAGCAAAAACTAACTCTGCCACCGGCCGATAGTCTGTAGATACGATTTCGAGTTGAGAATTAGGATGTTCCGAAATAAAGATTTCCTCCTTTCCTTCAGATTCAACAACAAATCGTTTCACGTAGTATCGCTCTTTTTCACCATCGTAGTAAATGGCAGAAATGGGCTTCTTAGGAATCCATTTTTCAAGAACGACCATATCTTCGTCGAAGTGTGTCGTCAATTCCGGGATTATTACTTTTAATTTTCCGGATTGAGAGATTACGAGAATCTTGTCACTTGGCCGAAATTCGCCAAGCAATTCACCTCTAGCATCTGTATTTAGTTTTTGTACTGTATCGTCAAACCAAATTTTCCGAGGTAATAAGGTCGATATTCCTTTTTCTTTGATTTCGATTTTCTTAATTGGATATTTAGTCACCAAATTTCCTTTCGACGCTCGACCTTTGATGGCAATGCTCGCAAAATCAAGATCCCATTTTAGTTTTTTGATGCTTCCCACTTGACGCAACAATACGGTGATTACTTCCGCTTCACCGTTAGGGTTGCACGTAAAGTAGAGGATTTGCGACCCTTTTGTTTCGTTGGTCAAATCGTAAAACTTATCGCGTGTCACGCCTGATACGTTGAATCTTTTGATATAAGCCGGTCCTGATTTACCATCGCGATAAATCATATTGTAAATGGTTCGCTTGTCGCTTTTGTCAAAAATAGCGACATGAATAATGTCTTTACCGACAAACTTCTTATCGTCAACTTTAGAGATCATCATATTTCCGTCGCGAAGGAACACAATTACGTCATCGATGTCAGAGCAATCGCATACATATTCATCCTTTTTTAGTCCGGTTCCTATAAATCCTTCTTCCCGATTTACATATAGTTTTGTATTTCGCAAGACTACTTTTGTCGCTTCAATATCATCGAAGATTCGGAGTTCTGTTTGACGTTCCCTGCCTTTCCCGTATTTTTCCTTTAGTTTGGTAAAATAGGCAATCGCGAAATCTGTGAGGTGTTCGAGATCGTATTTCACTTGTTCGATATCACCTTCGAGCGCATCAATTTTATCTTGTGCTTTGTTGCTATCGAATTTCGAAATCCGCATGATTTTGATCTCAGTCAAACGCAAAATATCTTCTTCGGTAATGGCTCTTTTCAAAGGCTTGATAAATGGTTTCAAACCTTCATCTATGGCGGCAATTACACCTTCTTTGGTAGTTTCTTCTTCGATCAAGCGATAGATTCTATTCTCGATAAAGATGCGTTCGAGCGAGAGAAAATGCCATTGTTCTTCGAGTTCAGCCAACTGTATCTCGAGTTCACTTTTGAGCAAATGCACCGTGCGTTCCGTTGAGATTTTCAACATATCAGAAACACCGATAAAAAGCGGTTTATTGTCTTGAATCACGCAGCCTAGCGGTGCGACAGATGTTTCGCAAGCCGTAAATGCAAAAAGTGCATCGATGGTTTTGTCGGGAGAAACGCCCGGATAGAGATGAATTAGGATTTCAACTTCTGCTGCAGTATTATCCTCAATTTTCTTGATTTTGATTTTGCCTTTATCATTCGCTTTAAGTATACTATCGATCAAAGTCGTCGTATTGGTTGAATACGGAATTTGAGTAATTACCAAAGTATTCTTATCTAACTGACCAATTTTAGCACGAACGCGCACTCTACCGCCTCGCATTCCGTCATTATAATTCGAGACATCAGCTATTCCTGCAGTTTGAAAATCCGGAAACAGTTGAAATGGCTTTCCTTTTAAGATTTTGATGGAAGCATCGATGAGTTCATTAAAATTATGCGGCAATACTTTAGTAGATAAACCCACTGCAATTCCTTCCGCGCCCTGTGCCAGCAAAAGCGGGAATTTTACGGGAAGATTATTGGGTTCAGCGCGACGGCCATCGTACGAAACACCCCAATCTGTAATTTTCGGTGAGTAGAGCACTTCGAGTGCAAACTTTGATAAACGCGCTTCAATATATCGCGATGCAGCTGCTCCATCTCCGGTTAGGATATTTCCCCAGTTCCCTTGACAATCGATTAGGAGTTCTTTTTGACCGATTTGCACCATCGCATCTCCGATACTTGCGTCTCCGTGTGGATGATACTGCATGGTATGACCGACTACATTTGCGACTTTATTGTAGCGCCCATCATCGAGTTCTTTCAAGGAGTGCATGATACGGCGTTGTACTGGTTTGAATCCGTCTTCGATAGCAGGTACAGCGCGTTCCAGAATAACGTACGAAGCATAGTCGAGAAACCAGTCTTTGTACATACCGGTTACTTTGGTTATGGTGTCGTTTTCATCTTCCTCATCATCATAGAAGTGATGCTCTACCGTATGTTCTTTTGACTCGGAAAATTCTTCGTTTGAATCTTCTGAGGTATCAAAATCACCAGGATTGTCGTTCATTTCATCTTCTTCCTCGTCTTTCATTTCTTTTCAATTGATAAACTTTGCTTCATATCGGAGTTTGGAATTTGAATTTAAGACGCTTCGACCGTATCCAACTCCACTTTTAAATTATTGATAATAAAATCTTGTCGGTCCGGAGTGTTTTTACCCATATAGAATGAGAGCAACTGCTCTACTGAAGTATTCTTGTCCATCATCACAGGATCTAGTCGGATGGTTTCGCCAATAAAATTCTTGAACTCATCGGGAGAGATCTCACCGAGTCCTTTAAATCGGGTGATTTCCGGCTTAGGTTTTAATTTTTCGATCGCAGCCACGCGTTCTTCATCAGAATAGCAATAGATTGTTTCTTTTTTGTTTCGGACTCTGAACAAAGGTGTTTGCAGAATATACAAATGTCCTTCTTTGATTAGTTCAGGAAAAAATTGTAGAAAGAAAGTAATTAATAGCAGTCGAATATGCATTCCGTCGACATCAGCATCGGTGGCGATAACAATGTTATTGTATCGCAAATTTTCCATATCATCTTCAATATCGAGAGCGGCTTGCAGCAAATTGAATTCCTCGTTTTCGTAAACAATTTTCTTGGTCATTCCGTAAGAATTTAACGGTTTTCCACGTAAACTGAAAACAGCTTGCGTATTAACGTCACGTGATTTTGTAATAGACCCAGATGCCGAGTCACCTTCGGTAATAAACAAAGTGCTCTCGAGGTATCGCGGATTCTTGACATCAGGCAAATGCACTCGGCAGTCGCGCAGTTTCTTGTTGTGTAAACTTGCTTTTTTAGCACGCTCTTTGGCTAGTTTTCGAATTCCGGATAATTCCTTTCGTTCGCGCTCAGCTTGGAGGATTTTCCGGAGCAATAAATCGGCTGTTTCCGGATTCTTGTGTAAAAAATTATCCAGTTTATTTTTGACGAAGTCATTGATAAAAGTACGTACTGACGGCATTCCGGGTTCTGAACCCATTTCAGTCGAACCCAATTTGGTTTTGGTTTGCGATTCAAAAACGGGCTCCATAACCTTGATGCTCACTGCGCTGACAATAGATTTTCGAATATCGGAAGGCTCAAAACCTTTGTTATAAAATTCTCGAATGGTTTTCACAATGGCTTCGCGAAACGCAACCAAATGCGTTCCTCCTTGCGTAGTATTTTGTCCATTGACAAAAGAGTGGTATTCCTCGCTGTATTGCGATTTACTGTGTGTGATGGCAATTTCAATGTCATCGCCCAGCAAATGAATAATTGGATAAACCATATCCTCGATAGCGATATTCTCATCAAGCAAATCCTTTAAGCCGTAATCAGAATAAAACTTCTCTCCATTGTAAATGAT
Source organism: Flavobacteriaceae bacterium (assembly GCA_947458575.1). Classification (GTDB taxonomy): domain Bacteria; phylum Bacteroidota; class Bacteroidia; order Flavobacteriales; family Flavobacteriaceae; genus Flavobacterium. The sequence continues at coordinate 5,949 of CANHBE010000108.1, forward strand.
CGTTAATCCGGTATTGAGATAGCAATAGTTTTTCAACATCTTCAGTACATATTCATTTCTGAATTTGTAGTTTTTGAAAATGGCTTCATCAGGTGTGAAAGTGACTTTGGTGCCTTTTCGCTTCGTACTATCGACGATTTCTTCTTCGACGACTAGATTACCTGCACTAAATTCGGCGGCTTTTTGTTTGTCTTCACGCACTGATTCTACGCGGAAGTAATTGGAGAGCGCATTAACTGCTTTGGTACCGACACCATTCAATCCGACAGATTTCTTAAAAGCTAAAGAATCGTACTTTCCACCGGTGTTCATTTTAGAGACGACATCGACAACTTTACCCAAAGGAATGCCTCGACCGTAATCGCGCACTGAAACTGTTTTGTCCTTTATCGTAACTTCGATGGTTTTTCCCGAACCCATCACAAACTCATCGATACAGTTGTCGATTACTTCTTTGAGCAAGATATAAATACCATCATCCGGAGATGAGCCATCACCCAATTTTCCGATGTACATTCCGGGTCGCATGCGGATGTGTTCTTTCCAATCGAGCGAGCGAATATTATCTTCGGTATATTGATTTTGTTCAGACATAGTAAATATTGTGGAAACGTGCTAAGATAGTACATCTCACGAAGATTTCGAAGAAGAAAAAATAGAAGTTATTAATAGGATATTGACAAAAAAAGTTGTCGGTTGTTGGTCGTTACTTGTCGGTTGACTAATAACTGCCGGTTAAAGTCTACTAGGTGATTAGAGAATAATCTTATAGATCACAATTATTTTTCCATTCACAAAAATTGAAAGGTAATCATTATCTTTATCTGTGACAGTCACCTCAAAATTTTTGGAATTATCCTGTTGATCAAATTCGCGAAATTTGTTCTCGCTTGAAAAATTATACTGCAGATAATCTGACTCACTCAAACCTTCTATGTTAAAAGTAAAGCTTGAGTTGTTTTTGCTAGAATAAATACCTAAATTCTGTTGCTTGATGCGGTATTTAAACTGTAAATAGTACCCGAAAAACAAAGGCAATTTCGCATAATCGTCTCTACTTTTTGAAACCAATAACCATTTTTCTTCATCTGGAAAATGATTTAAAAAAAAGTCTTCTGGATTCGTGAAAAAATAAGCCTCGTTAAAATAAAATTTAAACGCGTTGGTTTTGGTTGATATAAATCCAGCACCGAGCGTGGCATCAATAAATCTCCAAAAACTATCTATTTTGACAACGTTCCAAGCATGATTCGTTTCATTAGGTAACAAACCGATTTGACTAGGGCTAGATTTTAAATTACCGAAAATTACTTTACACTCGATTCCTAATTTTTTGCATAAATCTTCAATCAAAACTGCATAACCATGACATACAGCCTTTTTTGAATTCATGGTTTTTGTTACCAACTCCGACTTGAATAGCCGTTCCTTCTTTTCTTTTTCATTCATCGAGGAATATGAAAATGCCTTTATGGATTTGCCATCCATTGAACTCGCCAAACCTTCATCGTACGCTATATTCGTGGTAATCCATCGATAAATTGCTCTAACCCTATCGCTTTGTGTTGAAAAGTCTTTCTTTATTAATTGCACTAATAAATTGGTATCAACAATTTGTTTCGGATAACTATCAACAAGACTGTCCGTTCTATGAAATTCTTGACATCTTAAATTAAACAAGCAAGAATTCAAGCAACAAAAGAATACAAATAGACATTTTAGATTCATATCTTCATAGTTGATTTATAGGCTATTTCGGAGTAATAGTTTATTCTAACAAACGTAACCTAACTCAATTGATTTTAGAAGTAAAACAAATGGAAGTTATTAAATAGGATATTGACAAAATAGTTGCCTGTTGTGGGTTGTTGGTTTACGGATTTAGATTTTAGATTTTGGAATTTGGAATTTGGAATTTTGCTCGTTTATACTTCGACTACGTTCGGGAAGACACTGCAAAACTAGCAAATCGTAAATCAACAATCTCAAATGCCCTGCCCCGGATGGCAATGGAAAGCATTTTGGCTAAAAACCGTATTTTTTGCCGAAGTAAAAAAGCGACTAACAGAAGCTCTTTTTACGAGTAGCAAAAACTGGTTTTTGGCAAAAATCTTGGAATGAACAGCCGGAATAAGGCCCAAATACTAGTAGTAATAATATTTGCGCAATTTCATGTTGAGTTCCTTCGGATTGAAAGGCTTGATGATATACTCGTTGATACCAATTTGCA
>CANHBE010000109.1 GCA_947458575.1 Flavobacteriaceae bacterium
AAAATATTGAGAAAGGTATCAAAGTTCCGCAACCTAATTTTGAAGATTACCTTGGGAAAGGATTCAGCGGAGATATTCACGGTTTTCGCGCTAAGATCAAAAAAGTAAGCATCGAAGACTTCAGTTTTGCCAATCCCATTGTATCCTTTCCTGATGCTGTTTCCATCAAAAGTGTCAATCGTGTAGCCGACCGCGTAGGTTCGATCGGCGGAGAGATTCTCAAACGCTTTAATATCTTATTCGATTATCCCGAACAGTCGTTATATATCCGAAAGAGTAGTCACTTTGCTGACGATTTCAATTACAATATGAGTGGCATCGAACTTCAAAATGAGGGATTGCAATGGGTGCAAGAAACGATGCGTTTGCAGACGGTTAACCTCGACAATACCTTCGATGGTAATGGAGATCGAACCCAAGGTGATTTCAAATATAAGTTTACACTCAAGCCGGTTTTCTCGATCGCCGGCATCAGAAAAAATTCACCGGCTGAAGCCTGCGGTTTGCAAGTTGGCGATTTGATATTGAAAATCAATGGTGTGGAAGCTTATCGATTTACCTTACAGTCTATCAACGATCTCCTAAAGTCTGAAGAAGGTAAATTTCTCTATTTTGAAGTGGATAGGAACGGAAATAAACTCAATTACAAGTTCCAATTGAAAAGTCTATTCTAATAAACATTCCATAAAAAAAGCGCCTCTTTCGAAGCGCTTCTGTTTAATTGTCTGCTGACATAATTCCTTTTTTCTTTTCGAGGACATTGACTGCCTCTTTAACCAAAACCTCACCTTTAATTTTCAAGGCAACCCGACCGCCATCAACATTGGTGGCATTGGTTTCAACTGTAATTGTTTTTCGAATTGGTCCTGGACTCATATTATACTTTACATCAATTTTTCCTGTCTTCCCTGGCATAATAGGCTCTGTGGGTTTTGAAGGAACAGTGCAACCGCAAGTCGATTGCACATTTGTCACAATTAGTGGAGCATCTCCGGTATTCTTAAATTCAAATGTACGCACTCCGCTATCTTCGTCTTTGTAAACTGTGCCATAATCCATCGTATTATCCTTGGCAACAAATTCTATTTTCGCACCTTGCGCATTTACACTGAATGTAAATCCGACAAACGCCAACACAATGAGTAATTTTTTCATTTTTTTAGTCAATTTTAAGTTAGGTAAAAGTACTTTCTTTTGATAAATACGCAAATATTTAATTCTTAATTTTTTATAAGAAGCTATTTATTTACTTTTGCAGGGCTTACAAATAGCGTACCATATAATTCTTGCTGACAGCCTATTTCTTTTGTTTGTTGGTGGTTTTCGGAGCTTGATCCCGCTTTCTGTTCCAATCTTTTTTGTTTTTGTCACGCCTAATGCAGTCGAAAGGCCTTTCGCAAAACAAAAAAGGATTTCCACGACAATCGGGGCTAGGTGTTCAGTGTATGAGTGCAATATGGCGCCCAATCGATATTTATTTTAGATTCAAGAAACCTGATAATCATGACAATACCTGCGCAATTTGATGCCAAGACTATAGAAGCAAAATGGTACGACTACTGGATGAGAAACAACTATTTTCATTCGTTACCGGACCACAGAACACCGTACACCATTGTAATTCCGCCACCAAATGTGACCGGAGTTTTACATATGGGACACATGCTCAACAATACCATTCAAGATGTTTTGATCCGTCGAGCAAGACTGAAAGGTTTCAACGCCTGTTGGGTTCCCGGTACTGACCATGCTTCTATCGCGACGGAAGCAAAAGTAGTAGCAAAACTCAAAGCGGAAGGCATCAACAAAAATGACTTGACGCGAGAAGAATTTCTAAAGCATGCTTGGGATTGGACCAATAAGTATGGTGGCGTTATTCTCGAACAGCTCAAGCAACTTGGTTGTTCTTGTGATTGGGATAGAACCAAGTTTACAATGGATCCTGACATGTCAGCCTCTGTTATTCGTTCATTTGTAGATTTATACAGAAAAGGTCATATCTATCGCGGGTATCGAATGGTCAATTGGGATCCGGAAGCGAAAACAACTTTGTCGGATGAGGAAGTTATTTACGAAGAACAACAAGGAAAGCTCTATTTTCTCAAGTATAAGATCGAGGGTTCGGAAGATTTCCTCACTATCGCGACAACGCGTCCCGAAACGATCTTCGGTGATACTGCTATTTGTATCAATCCAAACGATAGTCGATTTGAACATTTGAAAGGGAAAAAAGCTATCGTTCCAATTTGCGGCCGCATCATTCCGATTATAGAAGATGAGTACGTAGATATGGAGTTTGGAACTGGTTGCTTGAAAGTTACTCCTGCACACGATGTCAACGATAAAACACTGGGTGAAAAGCACAATCTGGAAATCGTAGATATTTTCAATGAAGACGCAACACTCAACAGTTTTGGACTTCATTACCAAGGACAAGATCGTTTTGTGGTTCGTGAAGCAATAGGAAAAGAACTCGAAGCCACTGGTGCATTAGTCAAAACAGAAGTACATCTGAATAAAGTAGGAACATCTGAAAGAACAAAAGCAGTAATCGAACCGCGATTGTCTGACCAATGGTTTTTGCGAATGGACGAATTGGTTAAGCCGGCCATAAAAGCAGTTTTGGAAACTGACGAAATCAAATTGTATCCGAAGAAATTCGACAATACGTATCGCCATTGGTTAGAGAACATTCGCGACTGGAATATTTCCCGACAATTATGGTGGGGACAACAAATTCCCGCTTACTATTACGGCGATGGAAAAGAGGACTTTGTCGTGGCAGAATCTCCTGAAGAAGCGCTGTTATTGGCAAGAACCAAAACCGGAAATGATAATCTGACACCAGCAGATCTCACTCAAGACCCCGATGCTTTAGACACCTGGTTCTCGTCTTGGCTATGGCCTATGGCAGTTTTCGGAGGTATTATGGATCCTAGCAATAAGGAGTTTCAATATTATTACCCAACAAATGACTTGGTTACGGGTCCTGATATTTTGTTTTTCTGGGTAGCACGAATGATTATTGCAGGTTACGAGTATACAGACAAGAAGCCGTTCACAAATGTGTACTTGACAGGTTTGGTTCGAGACAAGAATCGACGAAAAATGTCTAAGTCACTCGGTAATTCTCCGGATCCACTCGACTTGATCGAGCAGTTTGGAGCTGATGGCGTTCGCGTTGGACTCTTACTCAGTGCTTCTGCCGGAAATGATATATTGTTCGATGAGGAATTATGCAACCAAGGTAAAGCCTTTTCAAATAAGATTTGGAATGCGTTTAGATTGATTAAAGGTTGGGAAGTTTCGGATACTATTGCTCAACCCGAGTATGCGAAAGTTGCTATTGCATGGTATGAAGCAAAATTGCAACATACGTTGGTAGAGATTGAAGATCATTTTGAAAAATATAGAATTTCTGATGCACTCATGTCGATTTATAAATTGGTTTGGGATGACTTCTGTTCTTGGTTTCTCGAAATAATCAAACCGGCCTATCAGCAACCTATTGATCGTGTTACTTTCGATGCTGCTATCCGTGTGCTTGAAAGCAATTTGAAGTTATTACATCCATTTATGCCTTTTTTAACTGAGGAAATTTGGCAGCATATCGCAGACCGAAATTCGAGTGAAGCTCTAATTATTTCCAATTGGCCGCAATTGAAGTCCTTTGATAGTGCGATAATTTCGGATTTTGAAACAGCAATTGAGGTTATCTCCGGTATCCGAACAATTCGTAAAGAGAAAAATATTCCTTTTAAAGACAGTATAGATCTTAAAGTGATCAACAATGAAAAGTTATCAGCAAATTTTGATGCAGTGATAATTAAGTTGGGTAACATTCATTCATATGAATATATTTCAGACAAAATTGGAGGCGCTTTGTCGTATCGTGTAAAATCCAACGAGTATTTTGTACCGGTCGCCGGTAGCGTAAATATAGAAGATGAAGTGGCCAAACTTAATGAAGAGTTGAATTACACTAAAGGATTCTTAAAGTCGGTTCAAGCCAAGTTATCGAACGAGCGATTCGTTTCAGGTGCTCCTGCGAAAGTACTCGAGATAGAGCGTAAAAAAGAAGCTGATGCTTTGGCTAAGATTGCTACTTTAGAAGAGAGTTTAGCAGGACTTCAATAAGAAAGAGAAATAAAATGCTGTAATGAAAAGTATGGCATTTTATTTTTTGATAATTTTTTTATGAAAGGTCTGATTCTCAGAAACAATTTCGACTAGGTAAATTCCTGAAGCAAAACGACTCAAATCAATACTCATTTGGGTTGTTGTCTGGATTTGAGAATATAATTTCTTTCCGTTAAAATCATAAAGTGCTACTTCCGCCTTGTTAAAATTAGGAAGGTCAATCGTAACGCTGTTTTCAACCGGATTGGGATAGATGATGCTCGAACTGTTTTCAAACGAATTTGTTCCCAACGTGGAAGTGTTTCTAAGGATTACAAGTCCATTGTTGTAGTCGGCTATAGCAATATCTTTTTTTCCGTCGTTGTCAACATCACCTATTGCAAGGCCATGCATCATATAATGTGTTGCGTATGGAATTGTAAACAATGTTGCTGTATATAAATTTGAAGCATCCCGTTCAAAGCAACTTACTTTTAATCCGCCACCGTGAACGGCTATGATTTCATTTTTTCCATCTTGATTCAAATCGGCTATTTCCAAAGGTTGCAAGCAATCGTAAGCATTGATTCCGATGGGATTGTCCAAAAGTCCATTCGCGTTCTGATGCCAAATAAATAATCTACTTCTCGGACTATTCGCATAATGAGCAACTGCTACATCGGTAAGTCCATCGTTATTAAGGTCGCCAACATCAATGCCAAAAAGATGAGCAGAAGACGAATCAATCATGGGAGCAGTATACTGTATGAAGTTGTCAAAGCCACCGACTGTATTCTGATAGTAAATATATATACTAGATAAAGTAACGACGTAGACAAGGTCTTTCAGTCCGTCATTATTGAGGTCGGCAATTTCCACTTCTTTAAATTGGACAGCCGGTTTTGTATACGCTGTTTCGTTAAAACTTCCCGATGAAGTTTGAAAATACACTTTAAACGTAGTTTGGTATCCGGTACTGATTGCCACATCGAGCAAGTTGTCATTATTGATATCTTCTACTTCTATAGATTCAACCAATTGATTGGTTTCGATTTCTGTCAGAGGATCGAGTTCGCCCGAGGCATTTTGATAGAAAACACCGATCTTAGTACCGTATCCAAAAACGATGTCGCTAAGCGAATCATGGTTAATATCTACAATCTTTATTGATGTAATTTCCCAGCCGGATAAAGTTGTATTGTAAATATGTTTGGAAGGTGCATTGAGACCACCAGAAGAGTTTTGCCTGTAAACTAAAATTCGATAGTCATTGTTGGCATCAAAATAGGATTCATTCCCAACTGCAACATCATTTAAACCGTCATTATTGATGTCTCCAATAGCTACTACAGATGCCCAAGATCCGGTAACTATGCTCGAGTAAGGAGCAAATTGAACTTGCGAAAAAATAGGACCATGCATGATTATAAATAATGAAAAAAAACTGATGAGCCGGACTTTTAGCATAATGGCAGATGTTAGTATTTTTTCATCATCGCTTCTTCATATAGTTCTTCAACTTTTCTCCAGTTGATTACTTTAAAAAATGCCTCGATATATTTTTTTCGCTTGTATTGGTAGTTCAAATAGTACGCGTGTTCCCAAACATCTAATGCTAATATTGGTGTTCCCTTTTGTACTGCATTCGACATCAGTGGATTGTCTTGATTTTCTGTGCTTGTTATTGACAGTTTGCCTGCTTTGTCAGTAATCAGCCAAGCCCAACCGGAGCCAAATTGCTTGGAAGCTGCATCTTCAAATTGAATCTTGAAAGCGTCAAATGAACCAAAATCACGAACGATTGCACTAGCAAGAGAATCTTTGGGTTGCCCTCCTGATTTTGGCCCCATTATTTCCCAAAAAAGACCATGGTTGTAATAACCACCTGCATTATTTCGGAGGTCGTTATTGTTGACATCAAGTTTCTTGAGAACTTCCTCTATTGGCATCGACTCTAATTCAGTTCCGGCGATTGCTTTATTGAAATTATTAGTATAGGTTAGATAGTGTTTCGAATAATGCAATTCCATGGTCAGTGCATCGATTGATGGGGCCAGTGCTTCATAACCATAAGGCAACTTTACCATTTGAAACGCGCCATCTTCCGCTTTGACATCCTCAGGACTACCTATTAACATTTTTTCTTCTTTGCTGGGAAGCGGAACTTCAACAACTTCAGTGAGTTTCTTCTTGTTGCATCCAATTAGAGTGATGAGAAACAGCAATAAAATATGCAACGCGAAATCTTTTTTCATTGAATTCATTTTTTTGTTAATTCCATGATTGATTCGATATACAATTCTTTAGCTTCATCTGCAGTAAGATGACTGATTTGCATCCATGCGTTGGTCTTAAAAGCATCTCTGAGATGATAAGTAGCAGAAATAGAAGAGGTGTCAACCATTCCGAACGTTGCTTGCTTGTAGTAGGCATACAACCGGAGTTGAATATCTTGCGGCAATGAAGACTGCGACATTTTGTCGGCAATCGCAACAGCTTCTTGAAACCTCGTATCTAAGTCTTTTTCGTTCATTATTTCGACGCAATGACTGTTATTCCTCCTATAGCTTTCTGGTTGAGTTGCACATCTATCTTTGTACCTAACGGTAGGAACAAGTCAACTCTTGACCCAAATTTAATAAAACCTGCATCTGTACCTTGAACGACGTGCATTCCAACTTCAGCGTAATTTACGATTCTTCTGGCTAAGGCGCCTGCGATTTGTCTGTATAAAATTTCTCCGAATTCTCGACTTTCAATGACTACAGTAGTTCTTTCATTTTCTATACTGGCTTTTGGATGCCAAGCAACCAAATATTTCCCCGGATGGTATTTGCTGAAATTAATCTTTCCGCTAATGGCATAGCGCGTGACGTGAACGTTGATAGGTGACATAAATATGGAAACCTGCAGTCTTTTGTCTTTGAAATATTCCGCTTCATAAACCTCTTCAATTACCACAACTTTTCCGTCAACAGGCGCAATTATTTGATTTTCACTTATGTCAACCGGTCTTTTGGGATTTCTAAAGAACTGTAGTATCATAATCAAGAAGAATAAGACCAGCAGTTGTATCCCTTTTTTCAACCAAAAAATGGTAATAAATTGATCTGCAAGCAACAAGATAATAACGGTCAGCGTTGTGGCAATCAAGATGATTTTTCCACCTTCTTTATGAAACATAATGATAATATGTGTATTTAAGTTATTTATAGTCAATTATTTATGACTATTTTAATTTTATAGTGTGTCTATTAGTGTGTCTATTTACACTTATTTTAATAAAAAATCCTCTTTAATAAATTAGAGGATTTTATTATGTTAAACCATTTATAGTGGTATTTTGTTCTTTTTCTAACAGAATACAAATATAATTAAAATAAACAACTTTATATTCATTTGCAATAAAATCAGAAAATGTATAAACAAGTATATACAAAAGTGTAAAATAAACTCAAATAAAGACTATAAAAAATCCTTTGTTCCTAAAACAACTAAATCATTTTTTCAATATATAATCTATTGTTGATCCAAATCAACTCAAAAAAATAATATATGATTATGAAAAAGAGAAAACACCTTCATACAAACTTTATCAAGTTTATTTTAGAAAAGTATAGTCAAGAACTTCCTGATGAGGAAACAAATGTTTCTAACAAAAACCTTGAAGATGAATTTGATGAAATAATCAATGGTCAAGAAGTTAAAAAAGATGAATTACAAGATGAAATTGAAGATGATGAAGATGATGAAAATATAGACAACCTTGTAAAAGAATACCAGTTATTGGAGAAAAAATATAAGTTAAAATCAAATGGTAGAATTTATAATAAAAGATAACAGAAAACTATATGATATTGAAACTATGAAACAAATTCTTAAAGTTCCAAAGTCAAAAATTCAAAGAGAATTAAAGAGAATTGATGGTGAAATTATCATTTATAAAAACTTATTTCTATACCCAGAGAAAACTTTATTCAATTTGATGGAAATAATACTTATAGAAAAATTAGAAAA
>CANHBE010000110.1 GCA_947458575.1 Flavobacteriaceae bacterium
GCTGCGTGTTAGTGATATGTTAGAAAACGCACAAAAACCTGCTGTTTCTCCCGGCACTCCAATAAAGAAAGTGATATTCGAAATTTCTGAAAAAAGACTTGGCGTTACCGCTGTTATTGACAAAAATAAAGTTGTTGGTATCATCACAGATGGAGATATTAGACGAATGCTAAACGATCGTGACTCTATTTCAGACGTCACAGCGCAAGAAATTATGACCAAAAATCCGAAAACGATTAGCTCATCTACCATGGTCGTTGATGCCTTCAATATTATGGAAGATTTTTCGATTACACAGCTGATTGTCGTTGACCAAGATGAATACAAAGGTGTGTTACATCTGCACGACATATTAAAAGAAGGTATAGCATAATGGCGAAAAAGAACCTGAACGAAATGTCGTTTTTAGATCATCTTGAAGAGCTTAGATGGTTATTGGTTCGCGGCACCATTGCAATCCTAGTAATGGCAATCGCCGCCTTTTTTGTGAGCGAGTACGTTTTTGACACGATTATATTTGGGCCGACTCGTACTGATTTTATTACTTATCGAACATTTTGTGACTTGTCCCGTTATGTTGGTTTTAAAGATAGTATATGTGTGGAAAGTCTGCCCTTTATCATTCAAAACACAAATATGGAGGGTCAGGTTAATATTCTCGTGTGGATTTGTGTTACTGCCGGATTTATTCTTGCCTTCCCATATATTCTGTGGTTACTTTGGAGATTCATCAGTCCGGCGCTTTATGAAAAGGAACGTAAGAATGCAAAACTCTTCATCTTTGTAGCATCAATTCTGTTCTTCCTTGGCGTTTTATTTGGATACTTTGTAGTTGTTCCAATGTCGGTCAATTTCTTTGCGACATTTAAGGTTAGCGAAGTAATAAAAAACCAATTCAGCTTAGAATCGTATATTGGAATGATTAAAACATCTGTTATAGCCAGTGGACTGTTTTTTGAAATGCCGATTATCATTTATTTTCTCACCAAATTAGGACTGGTTACACCCCAATTTTTGAGAAAATACTGGAAATATGCAGTCGTATTAATTTTGATCGTGGCAGCAATTGTGACACCTCCTGATGTCATTAGCCAATTAGTAGTAGCTATCCCAATGCTTGTAATCTATGAAGCTAGCATACTAATATCATTACTGGTTTACAAAAAACAACTGAAAGAAAATGGCTAATCAAGTACAAGAATTTAATGAATATCGCTCCCGAATGAATGAAAAGTTGTTGGAAGACAATAACAAAATCATCAAGCGGATTTTTAATTTAGATACCAATGCGTACGCGCCCGGCGCACTTGATGTGCGAACAAAGGAGCTTTTAGGTTTGGTAGCCTCAACAGTCCTCAGATGCGATGATTGTATCAAATATCATTTGGAAACTTCCTATAAAGCAGGTGTCTCAAAAGAGGAAATGATGGAAGCCATGGGTATTGCTACTTTGGTGGGTGGAACGATTGTTATTCCGCATTTGAGACGCGCTTACGAATTTTGGGAAAATTTAGAGGAACAAGGTTCAATCGGGTAATGGTTTAATGAATAAACGATTAAACAATTCAACGATTAAACGATTAAACAAAAGAAAATGATTCTAAGAGCAGAAAATCTAGTCAAAACATACAAAGGAAGAAGTGTTGTTAAGGGCATTTCCGTCGAAGTTAATCAAGGGGAAATTGTCGGACTATTGGGACCAAATGGTGCCGGGAAGACAACCTCTTTCTACATGATAGTTGGTTTGGTTAAGCCTAATGCGGGAAATATTTACCTCGATAATCTTGACATAACAAACTTTCCAATGTACAAAAGAGCACAGCACGGAATCGGTTATCTGGCTCAAGAAGCATCTGTCTTCAGAAAGCTAAGCATCGAAGACAATATCTTGAGTGTTTTACAATTGACTCAACTTTCTAAGGCTGAACAAGAAGCCAAGATGGAATCACTGATTGACGAATTTGGATTACAACATATTCGTACCAATCGAGGAGATTTACTTTCAGGAGGTGAGAGAAGAAGAACAGAAATAGCAAGAGCTCTTGCAACTGACCCTAAGTTCATTCTTCTAGACGAACCTTTCGCAGGTGTTGATCCTGTTGCGGTAGAAGATATTCAACGAATCGTTGCACAATTAAAAAACAAAAACATCGGAATCCTCATTACCGATCACAATGTTCAGGAAACCTTAGCCATTACCGATAAAACTTACCTCATGTTTGAAGGTGGTATCCTAAAGGCTGGAATCCCTGAAGATCTTGTGGTAGATGAAATGGTTCGAAGAGTTTACTTAGGACAGAATTTTGAACTTAGAAAAAAGAAGCTTGAATTTTAAAACAATGCTATCAAAATGACCGAACAAGAAAAAAAATGGCATAAAGATCCGAAAAACTGGAAACTTGGTCTGTTCTACTATAACAAAGAAGACAAGCGAATTTTTCCACCGAAAAGAATTGAAAGTGTGGGATGGACAATCAATTTTGCTAACACGAAATCAGTATTAGCTTTTGCATTGTTTATCACTTTCTTCGCTAGTATGGTATATCTTATCCTAAGCAAAAAATAGTATTTTCAACGCTTGGTTTGATATCGTAACATCTTTAGTGTCCCGTTGTAGATATTGAGATCAACATTGCCACCAATCCCATCAATTGATGCTTTCTCCGTAAACTGCCAAAACAACCAATCATCTTGCATTTCCTCAACGAAGAAATTGTAATTTGCTATCCAAAATTGGTATTCCCGAAAATCTTCTTCAAGAAAATCTTCGAAGTACCTTTGATTGGTATAGATAATGGGTTTGATTTGATAATGTTTATCTACTAAATCCAGCCATCGCTTCAATCCAACTTTAAGACTATCAATTGATTGATTATCAGGTATCGACTCGATATCTAGAACAGGAGGCAAATCTCCCTTTTGAAGTCGAACATTCTTAATAAAAAATGTAGCTTGCTGCACTGAATTTTCATGAGGGCGGTAATAATGATAGGCACCCCTGATCAGTCCATTCTTCTTCGAATGCAACCAATTGTAATCGAAGTTCGTGTCAATCTTATCTCGACCGGCAGTTGCCCTAATAAAAGCAAACCGAATAGGATAGCTGTTTTCTACTGATCTGACTTTTTCCCAATCTATTTTTCCTTGGTAATGCGAAACGTCAATCCCAACAACTTTATCACTGTATTTGCTGAGAACTTGAAAATTTCTGACATCGGAAAGTCGCTTTGTCTTCGCTTTGTTATCAACTTTAGTTGACTTGAAACCAAAGTAATACGACAATCCTTCCCGATAATGATTGCCAATGACAACCAACAATACCAAAATGGCGAATCCGAATAAAAAACTCAGCCATCTACTACGCGAGGCGGCTTTACCGGTTTTTCTTTTGATAGGCTTGCGTCGATTTAATTTGCGTGTCCTGCGTTTGGCCGTCATTGTTAACCTTACAAATCTTAAAACAACTTACGCAAAATAGAAAGCAGAATGTATAATAAAATAACCATTGCCACTCCCAGAAATTTGAAGAATAAAATCAATATTAATGATAGAGACAGAAAAATGACTTGTAACAAATTATCTTTGATACTCATTTTCTTGACTTTAAGTGAAAACAGCGCAATCTCAGCATTCATTATAAAAGCACTCAAAACTGTGATGAGTAAAAGAAACCACTGATTCGAGAGCAAGTCTGTGACTGTTGCATGAAGTTCTCCTTGCATAATCAATGGCAAACTCATAATCAGTAACGCATTGGCAGGCGTAGGCAAACCAATAAAAGAATCGGACTGACGTGTATCAATATTAAAATTTGCCAATCTGTAGCAAGCGCCCAATGTAATGATGAAACCAAAATAAGGCATAATATCTGTGGTGCTAGACCCGTCTTTCGAAAGCAACATAAACATAGTCAAACCAGGTACAACACCGCTGGTAATCATGTCTGCTAAGGAATCTAATTGCAAACCTAATGGACTAGAAACCCGAAACAATCTCGCAAAAAAACCATCAAAAAAATCGAAGAAAATCCCAAGACTCACAAAAAAAAATGCGCTGAGGAAGTCCTGATGCGTTACGAATATCAGTGCGATACAACCGCAAAATAAGTTTAATAAGGTAATAATATTAGGTACGTGCTGTTTGATTTGCATATCAACTTCTTTATGAAGTACAAATTTAGCACAATAACCGAAAGACAAGTGCGTTTTTCTTGGGAGTTTCGATTTAATCAATTCACAATTAATTCCAAAAAATAAATTCTGCGCCAAATAAGCCCGAAAAAATATATATTTTTGAAAGCAAAAATCTAACGCAGGTTTGAAAATCAAATTGCATTGAAAAAAGAAATAGTTATTGTCTTTCTTCTGGTATGTGCAACCACTTACGGTCAAACTACCAGAAAGTACTCCAATGAATTTATGAATATTGGCGTCGATGCTGCGGCATTGGGTATGGCAAATGCAGTGACTGCTACTTCACACGATGTCAATTCTGTTTATTGGAATCCTGCAGGTCTGATAGGAATTGAAGGAAGTCAAGTAGCCTTAATGCATGCCAGCTATTTTGCTAACATTGCGCAATATGATTACGCGGCTTATGCTAAACCAATAGATGATAGAAGTTCATGGGGAATATCACTAATCCGATTCGGCGTTGATGATATTCTCAACACAACCGAACTTATTGATGATCAAGGAAATATCGATTTCAATAGAGTCAGTAGATTTTCTACAGCCGATTATGGCTTTACCTTTTCCTATGCTCGAAAATTGCCGTTAGATGGTCTCCAATATGGGGTTAATGCCAAAGTGATTCGCCGTATTATTGGAAAATTTGCCAACTCATGGGGTTTTGGCGTCGACGTTGGGTTCAAATTTGAAAAGAACAAATGGGACATCGGGTTGATGCTTAGAGATATTACAACAACCTACAATATTTGGAATATTGACGAGGAAGAATATAAGAAAATTCAAAATGCAGTTGAGGGTCAAAACCAGGAAGTTCCGGAAAGCACAGAGATAACATTGCCTAAACTGCAATTAGGAGTCTCCAGAAAATTTGAATACGATTATGACTACACCTTCCTGACGGCAATCAATCTAAATATGGAATTTATAAAAACCAACGATATTATTGCTTCAGATATTGTCAGCATTGCTCCTGCCGTTGGTTTTGAATTCGGTTACACAGATTTAGTATTTTTAAGAACAGGTCTTGGCAATTTTCAAAACGTAACACAAATTGATAGTACTACAAAGTTGAGTTTTCAACCAAATGTAGGATTAGGTTTTAAGTATAAAGGAATCCAAGTTGATTACGCTTTAACGGATCTTGGAAACCAAAGTGCAGCGCTTTACTCAAACATATTTTCCTTGAAAGTTGACCTTGACATTTTCAAATAGGATGAATAAATTTTTCCAAAAGCCAATTTTTTTATCTATTGTATCGGGTCTTCTATTAGCCCTAAGCTGGCCAACTTACGGAATAGCCATACTAAGTTTCTTTGCTTTCATTCCCTTGCTATTCGCTGAAAAAAAAATAAGAGAAGAATTCCCAAAGCCAAAACTTCGAATTCTGCTCCATGCCTACATTACCTTCGTCATTTGGAACGCGATTACTACCTGGTGGCTCTATTATGCATCGGGGTTTGGGATGTTTTTCGCAGTGCTCGTTAATGCACTGCTCATGAGCGTTCTGTTTTTAATTTATCATCTCATTGCCTCTCGAAGTTCTATTAAGATAAGCTTACTTCTGCTGGTATGCCTTTGGATCAGTTTCGAGAAATTTCATCTGATTTGGGACTTCTCTTGGCCTTGGCTAAATCTGGGACATGTTTTCGCAACCATCCCGCAATGGGTGCAATGGTATGAATATACAGGTGCTTTTGGTGGTTCGCTCTGGGTACTAACGGTTAACGTCTTTGGTTTTTACCTGATTGAAAAATATAAGTTTCTACCTACTCCGAACATGCTGATTAAAGTAGTACCCTCTCTTTTGGTTCTAATTGCACTCCCAATTATGTTGTCATTATGGATGTTTGAGAAGTACGAAATTCTGGGTAAAGAAAAAGAACTACTACTACTGCAACCAAATGTAGATCCTTATACGGAAAAGTATGATACCCCAAACTATCTAATTACGAAGGAACTTTTAAAGCAAGCAGATTCATTGATTACACCTAATACTGAATACATTATAGCTCCCGAAACCGTTTTGGCAGAGAGCGTTCCATTTGATCAATTTAGTAATTCTCCCGGTAGATACCTGATCATGAAATATTTGCAAATTCATCCAAAGGCGCAACTTTTGTGGGGTATTGACACCTACAATTTTATATTGAATGAAAAGGAAGTTTCACCTTCTTCCAACCAATATAAGGATGGCGTATGGGTCGATTTTTATAATGCGGCTTTATTTATCACGAACCAACCTGACTTTCAAAAATATTACAAATCTAAATTAGTAGTTGGCATTGAAAACCTGCCCTACAAGGCTATTTTAGAGCCATTACTTGGGAATATCATGATAGATTTGGGTGGTACAGTTTCAACTAAAACTACGCAGGAAGATCGCAGCGTTTTTGTGTCGAATGATGGAACCAAAGTTGGACCAATTATTTGCTACGAATCCGTATATGGTGAATATGTTACAGATTACGTGAAAAATGGCGCGCAGTTTTTGGCCATCATTACCAATGATGCGTGGTGGAACGAGACGCAAGGACACAAACAGCATCTGAGTTTCGCATCATTGCGATCTATTGAAACGAGAAGAGATATTGCTAGAAGCGCTAATACCGGAATTTCAGCCTTTATAAATCAAAAAGGAGAAATTGTAGCTAGAACAGAATATGGGGAGAAAACAACCCTCAAAGGGAAAGTACATCTTAATGACCGCCAAACTTTCTATGTAAAGTACGGTGATTTGATTGCTTATCTTTCTGCCTTGACTGTGTTTTTGCTGGGTAGCTATTTCGTGATGCGACAGCTGAATCGGAATTGGAGGTAGTTACTGACCTCGATAAAACAATACTGTACTAAAGGTTTTTAGTATGATATTTATATCAAGGAAAATACTGCGGTGCTTGATATAGTATAAGTCGTATTGTAACTTGATGAGGCTATCATCTATCGTCTCTCCATATGAATAATTCACTTGTGCCCAACCGGTCAACCCCGGTTTTATGACGTGTCGCGTTTCATAAAATGGCATTCTTTCAGCGATCTCTTTCACAAAAATAGGTCTTTCGGGTCTCGGTCCGATAACTGCCATTTCTCCCTTTAAAATATTGTAAAATTGAGGAATTTCGTCTAGTCGAGTCTTACGTAGGAATTTGCCAAAGGCAGTGATTCTGGAATCATTACTGGTTGTAAAAACAGCTCCATTGGACTCGGCATTTTTGACCATAGTTCTCAATTTCAATATTTTAAATGAAATTCCATTCTTGCCTATTCTCTCTTGTGAATAAAATATTGGTCCGCGATTACCGATTATATTCCCTATTGCAATAAATGGAATCAACAGTACACCAATACTCAGACCGATAATAGAAATCAAAATTTCCAAAATTCGCACGACGAGAAGATACAATTGATTTTGATTCGATCGACTAAAGGGGAAATAGCGGTAAAAATCTCTTGCCACATATTGAACCGGTATCCTATTCGTCATAGTTTCATAAACTTGCGTGTACTCTCGAATTACATAGCCGTTTTCCAGCAAGTGAATTAGCTGACTATAGAGACTCACTGTGATACCGTCTGTTTTCTGTGCAGCAATTACAACTTCTGAAACCGAATTGTTGACAACAAATGCTTCAAGTTTATCGATGTTAATATTTCGAACATAATCTTTGGCTTTTCCTGTACTTCCATTACTGCTGCTGTCAGAGTTGACATAGCCGATTACTTTGTAGTGTGGATTGACATCTTCGAGACCTTCTATCAATTCTTTCGCTTGATCCTTATCACAAATTAGAATTACTTTCTTTTCAAATCTACTGGATGCAAGGAACTTTACGTATAACAATCTCCACAATAACAATGCAATCAGAATTGCCAAATAAAAGAACAGGATCTGAATTCTATTACTTGGTAAAAAAGGTGTGTAAA
>CANHBE010000111.1 GCA_947458575.1 Flavobacteriaceae bacterium
GAAGATTAATCCGAAAATAGAGGTTAGCAATCTATAACTCGAAGTTTTAGTTTTCAATCAGATAAATTCCCTCTTCTTTTATTTCAATTTTGCGATCTTTATACAAAGCACCGATTGCCTTTTTGAAAGTCTTTTTACTCATCTTTAAAACCGTTTTGATGTCTTCCGGATGGCTGTTGTCGCTCAATCTTATAAAACCTCTACTTGCCCGAAGTTCATCCAAAATTCTCTGCGCATTTGGTTCAATATTTTGATAGCCAAATTGTTGTAGAGAAACATCAATCTTTTTATCCGGACGAATATGTTTTATGTACCCTTTTAGGCGATCTCCTGTTCGAATAGCATCATCATACACTTCGTCTCGGTAAACCAGTCCTTTGTGGAGCTCATTAATAATAACGTTTATACCACTTTCTGTTATATGTGAAACAATTAGTTCAACTTCTTCGCCTTCAGAAACTGTTATATTCTCATTATTCAAGAACTGATTAGTCTTGCTGGATGCTACTAGTCGATTGGTCTTCTCATCCAAATAAAGGTAAACCAAATAGCGTTTGCCTTTCTCCATTGGTCTTGCTTGCTCTTTAAACGGAACAAACAAATCTTTCTCCAATCCCCAATCCAAAAACGCTCCCACTTTATTGACAAAATTAACACGCAGAAGCGCAAATTCATTCAATAAAATATAGGGTTCTAAAGTTGTCGCTACTGGACGTTCCTCATGGTCCAAATAGACAAAAACGGTCAAAACATCACCTATTTCAAACTGCTGTGGAACGTATTTGTTGGGCAGAAGCACATCGTTAATTCCTTCTGGATCAACATCAGGATTACCGAGATAAAGTCCAACTTTGGTATCCCTCAAAATTGTCAATGTATTATATTTTCCGATTTCAATCATGATTGTTGTGATAGTGAATGTCCTAAACGCAAAAAAGCGAACTGCTCTAGGCCAACTCTTTAAAGTATTGAATTAGTATTTTTTCATTCTCTCTTGTCGGTGTAAAGACTTCCAAAATTTGAGGTTTGTCATTTTCTGCGATTAGATTGTTGATTGCCTCGACCAATGATTCAGTTGTGCTGGCAGTTCTATACTCAAAACCGTACATCTTTGCTAAATGTTCAGCTGTCAAACAATGTGCAGTTTCAAAGTATGTATTAAAAACCGCCGATTCTTCGTGTCCAGGCAAGATTCTGAAAATTCCTCCTCCCCCATTATTCATCAAAATAATCTTGAAATTCTTCGGTATATAATTATTCCACAAAGCATTGCTGTCATACAAAAAACCAATGTCTCCGGTAATTAGAGTGGTTTGTCTCCCACTTCCAATCGCGGCGCCAATAGCAGTTGAAGTACTTCCATCGATTCCGCTGGTTCCTCTATTACAAAAAACTGAAATTGTGGAATCAAGATCAAAAAGCAACGCGTATCTAATAGCTGAACTATTGCTAATTTGCAGCTGCGAGTGCTTCGGTAGTTTGGACAGAATAATTTCAAAGGCTTTCAAATCTGAAAACGGAACTTTACTCAAATAAGTTTGATGTTTTGCTTTGCGGTCTTTTTGGAGTTTACCGGCATTCGCAGCATAATCACTTTTTACAATTTTGGTAAACGGCAAAACCTGACGAAAGAAATCATTGGGTGTTGCCTCGAAATGATAGGCTAAAGTTCCAAAAGTGTCGTAAGCTCTCAGCGGATCTATGTGCCAATGATGTTCGGGTTTGTAGGTTCGCAACATCGACTTGATTCTTTTGGATACGATCATTCCACCCAACGTAATTAAGATCTCCGGTTGAAAAGCTTTGAAGTCTTTTTCCTTGAATGGCGTAATAATCGCATCAATATGATTCAAAAAACTATCGTTCGAAATATTTGAAGTCACTTCCGTCATCACCACGATAGAAGGATCGTTGGCGACTGCTTCTATCACTTCCTGATCTATTTCGTTGGGGTCATTTACTCCAATCAAAATCAACTTCTTCTTGGCAGAATTCCAAATATTGGTCGATGCAATTATATCTTCAATTGAGATTTTCTTAAAAACCTTCATGAATCCCGATAGCGTAGGATCAACGGTTAATTTCTTGGTCTTCAGGTATAATGGCTCTTCGAATGGCGCATTGATATGCGTTGGTCCTTTCTTTGTTTTTGCTATTGTAATCGCTTCATTGATTTTGAAATCATTTTCTTCTGATTCGCCTTCGGTCAAATTAGCGTTGTACAGCGAGTGATTTTGAAAAACATTGACTTGTCTGATGGTTTGTCCATCACCAATATCAATTTTATTTTTTGGTCGATCTGCAGAAATGACAATAAAAGGAATCTGGCTATAAAATGCTTCTGCAAAAGCAGGATAATAATTTAACAATGCCGACCCCGAGGTACAAACTACAGCAACAGGCTTCTTTATTTGTTGAGCGATTCCAAGTGCAAAGAAGCCGGCACATCTCTCGTCTGCGATACTATAGCATTTGAAAGCAGGGTTACCCGTAAAACCAATTGTCAAGGGTGCATTTCTAGAACCTGGCGAAATGACGATATGCTGAATACCCTTAGCCAAACAAATTTGGATAATGCTTTGTGCTAATGGAATCTTAGGATAAATCATGGTTTTGACAATGAATCGCAAATTTACAAACTAAAAGAACAATTTAGGTTTTCTTTAGCAGCGTATTTCTAAAAAAACCAAATATATTTGTCTGTTCATATCAACATTAACGAGAAAAAGATAGCAAATGAAATTCACTTTGCCTGTTGTAATTGCCTTACTTTGCTTTTTCGTTTTCAATCCGGTTTTGGCTCAGGATCAGATTGATTTTGATGAAAGTGGATACGAATCGGTCCTGAAAAGATCACAGTTAGAGAAAAAACCAATCTTCTACATGCTTTATGCAACTTGGTGTACTCATTGCAACAAAATGAAGAGCGAGGTTTTCACCGACACCTTAGTCATCAATTATCTGAAGAAAAGATTCATTGTCGCCGCTCAAGACGCTGAAAAAGGAGAAGGTTTAGCATTCAAAAAGAAATTTGGGATTCGATTTTATCCAACATTTCTTTTTTTAGATGAGCAAGGACGTGAACTCTACAGCACTAGTGGTGAGTTTACTTCATCCAATTTCATCACAGAAGCCAACAATGCGCTAACGCCGGAAAAACAATTGCCATACCTGGAGCAACAGTTTTTGGCTGATTTGAGTAATGGTGATAAATGTTTGGCTTATTTAACGGCACTCAACAAAGGCAGAGACCGCAAGCTCCTCTCTCCTGTAGCGCAAAAGTACCTTTCAACTCAAAGTGAAGCACAACTTGTTAGTGCTACAAATTGGAAGATTATCGCTAATGGAGTTACTGACCCGCAGTCAAGAGAGTTTCAATATGTCTTAAGCCATCAGAAGGAATTTGAAGCGGTTGCCTCACCAAAAAGAGTGCAAAGAAAAATTGAAAATATTGTTGTTGAACTACTTACCTCTGCCCTAGAACAAAAAGACACTGTATCTTATAGCAAGAAACGTCTTATTGCCAAAACAATTCAAACAGCAAAAAATGATTCCCTTGTCAATTCTTTCGATATGCAAATGGCGGAAGGCACCAAAAACTGGAAGAAATACAAAGAAATTACTGAACAATCTGTTGAAAAGTATTACGCGAAAGACGCAAGAACTTTGAAAGAAGTAGCTGGAAACTATTTTAAGTATATCAGCGACTCAAATGCGCTGACAAACGCCATTCGATGGGCAAAATTGGCAAATGCAATTGCAGAGAATTACGACAATCAGTTATTGATAGCGAGATTATATCAAAAGAACAGAAATAAAAAAGAAGCGATTCAATATGCAACAGCAGCTAAAAACAGAAATGCTTCTGTTGGGTTTAGTACAAAAGAAGCAGACGAGTTATTAGATCAATTAAATTCTAAATAGTCGCCGTGGCTGATTTCCCAAAAATTACAATTAGAGAGGCAACCATTCATGATATCCCGAAAATACTGGACATTGTGAATCACGCGATCATGCATACTACTGCCAACTATCTCTATGATGTTCAAACATTAGAAGAGCAGACCCGCTGGTTTGAGAACAAACAAAGAAGCAAATTCCCCGTCATTGTTGCAGACTTAAATGGAACAGCGATTGGGTTTGGTACTTATGGAACTTTTCGGGAAAAGATTGGTTATCAATATACCGTTGAGCATTCCGTTTATGTTGCGCCGGATTTGATTGGGAAAGGTGTTGGAAAACAATTGTTGCAATCGTTAATTTCACAAGCAAAGGATGAAGGTTACCATACCATGATTGGCGGGATTGATGCGGCCAATAAAGGCAGTATTGCTTTCCATAAGAAGTTTGGATTTACAGAAACCGGCATTTTGAAAGAAGTTGG
Organism: Flavobacteriaceae bacterium; assembly: GCA_947458575.1. GTDB lineage: Bacteria > Bacteroidota > Bacteroidia > Flavobacteriales > Flavobacteriaceae > Flavobacterium. The sequence goes on from CANHBE010000111.1 coordinate 4,385, forward strand.
ATTTAAATTTGGCAAATGGCTAGATCTGCAATTCATGCAATTGATCTTAAAATAAAAAAGGAACTTCAAAATGAAATTCCTTAGCTTATTTATCCTTTTATCCAGTTGAGAATCACCTCATCAGTTGGCGCTATTTGCGGAGAGATTACTTTTGACAATTCTCCTTTTTCGTTGATTAAGTACTTTTGAAAATTCCATTCTACGTTAGAATCTTCAACACCATTTTTGGATTTTTGTGTCAAAAACTGGTAAAGTGGATGCATGTCACTTCCTTTGACAGAAATTTTACTCATCATCGGAAAAGTCACGCCATAATTTCTTTCACAGAACGCACCAATTTCAGCATTGGTTCCAGGTTCTTGTTGACCGAAATTATTCGCGGGAAAACCAATAATAACAAAATTGTTGTCCTTATTCTCCTTGTATATTTTCTCTAAATCTTTGTATTGCGGTGTTAATCCACATTTGGATGCGGTATTGACAACCATTATTTTCTTTCCTCTTAGCGTGGCAAAATCAAAAGACTTTCCAGTCAAATCTTCAACCTTATATTGGTAAATAGTTTGTTTTTCCATATTGGTATTTTTTGAATTATTTTTTTGGTCATTTTGACTATTTCCTTGGCAATTCCAAAACAAGAGCGATAACAACAAAAGTTGACTTACTTTTCTCATGAGTTTATTTTTTAAAATATTTTCTGTAATTGATGTAAGAGATTAGTCCCAAAACTGCAACGCATGCAACAGAATAATACACAAAATCAGGTGTTACTACTTTGTCACCACTCGCATAGGAATGCAATCCTGTTAGATAGAAATTAACGCCAAAATAGGTCATCATAATCGAGTAGAATGCAATAATACTCATCAAATTGTAAATCCATTTTCCACGCAGCGCAGGAACAAAACGAGCATGAATCACAAAAGCGTAAATCATAATACTAATCAGTGCCCAAGTTTCCTTAGGATCCCAACCCCAATAGCGTCCCCAGCTTTCATTTGCCCACTGTCCTCCGAGAAAATTACCAATAGTCAACATGACCAATCCTATCGTAAGTGCCATTTCGTTTATATAGGTTATTTCTTGAATGTTCAATTCCATCTTCGCTTTATTCTTTTTGTTGGTAAACAACATTAAGATCAAAGCGACAACTCCTAATACCATAGCGAGCGTGAAAGGTCCGTAACTTGCTACAATAACCGCAACGTGAATCATCAACCAATAAGAATTCAGTACCGGCTGCAAATTTGCAATCGACGGATCCATCCAATTCCAATGGGCAATCATCAAAATCATAGACGCTACAAATGTACCCGAAGCCACAGTGAGTTTAGATTTTACATCAAAAGCAAGTGTAAAAAACATCGTTGCCCAAGCAACATAAATCATACTTTCATATGCATCACTCCAAGGCGCATGTCCTGAAATATACCAACGGGCAATTAGGCCGGCTGTATGCAATAAAAACAGGAAAACAATTAATGCATGAAAGACATTGATGACAATTCGAATCGCTCTCTTTTCGAAGAAGATATTGACAATTACTAAAAGTAACATGAAAACTCCAGTTAACATATACAAGTAGTATAATTTCTTGAAAATATCGTACTTGTTATAGGTTATCTCAGACGATATTTTATCATCTGAGGGACGAACTGCACTACCGAATTTCTTCTGATAGTTTTCAATACTTTGTAAAAAGAAATTGGCATTGACATAGTCCTTCTTTATACCGGCACTATCCAAAGCCGTAAAATAGAGCGGCAGTATGTTTTTGGTGAAAGTAGAATCTATACCGTGAATATTGGCTTGGTCTAGCTCCGAATAGGAAATCCACTTATTATTTGGATCGTTCGGGATTGGAAAGATTTTCAAGATGCTACCGCTCAAGGCAGAGTTCAATAAATTAACCTTGCGATCGGTTTCTATAAAGTCCTTTTGGAACTGATCAGGGATAGCTGCTTTATAGGCTTCCTCAATATATGGCGACAATTTATAATTCCCTTTTTCATCAAAAAACTTGATAAAAGGAGCATATTTTTGCTTTGAATCTAATCCGATAATCTTCCGAATACTGTCATTACCGTTTTTGATGTAAATCAATGGTACTTCAAACCAGATCCTCGGAAATTGAACCATCGAAAGAAAAACCTGATCAGAATTCATTTCCTTATACATATCACTTTTACTTACCTTACGTAATAACTCAGAAGAAAAAGTATTAACAGGTTTCATTCTGCCACCATCGTCTTGAATGACTAACCTACCGAACTTCGCAGCGTGAACTTCTGAGACTTTATACTTGCTAATCAGCGAATCTATTTGATTTTGCGTTGGTGCGTGATTCGCATGATTTTGAGCCGAGACAGAACAAGATAGCAGCAAGAGCAATATTGAAATTAACTGTGATTTTTTGCGCTTTACTAATTCTAATTTTCGCTTCAAATCTGCGAATCGAGAATGTTTAGTAAAAAGTATCGCCATCATTGCAAAGAAAAGCATGAAATAACCAATATATGTGATTAATGTGCCCCAGAAATCGTGATTTACAGAAAGTACTGTTCCTTTTTCATCCGGATCAAATGACGATTGAAAAAACCGATATCCGCCATAATCGAGAATATGATTCATGTAAATGTGTGCATCGGATTTCTTAGCACCGTCAACCACAGTAACTTTACTTTCAAACGAGGCATAACTCTTTTCCGTTCCAGGATATTTTTTGGCAATAAAATCATTGAGTTTGATCTTAAATGGAAGGACGTATGCTTTACTGCCGAACGCCACAGTATAATCTAGATTTCCAATTCTAACAACTTGAGGTTGGCCAATCTTTCCTTTTGATCCTAAAAGCGTTAACTCTTTAGTTTTTCCTTGTGAGGTGATTGTAACTGTAAGTGCATCATCATGTTTCTTTGCTTTAAAATCGTTGTTAGAAACATACGTTTTCACGCCTTTTTTGGCAGGTTCCGGAAACACAAATTGCGTTCCTCCGACGTTATACAATGACCGCAACATAAGTTGTTGAACCGAGTCTTTTCTGACCATTCCTTGCATACGATCTGCCATTCTCATAAATTGCCCGTCGAATGGTGTTTCAATCGTGTAAGTACTGCCGGTAGTGTTGATGTTTATCGCTCCTTTGGTATAATTATTCAATGCAAATAAAGTATTGTGAATGTTTTGCACCTCGCCCGCTTTCAAGTAATGCTCATGTCGACTACCATCTCCGGATTCAACCATTTTCAGATACAGAATACCTTTTGGATCTTCCTTTATCGATTCGGTTGCACCCATGACAAAATTCTCGTACGACAATTCAAATGGCACATCAGCGAAGTCACCTGTAATTGAAAATTCATTATTAGTAACCGGAGAGAGCAAAATAGGCTTTTCAAAAACCCGCCTTTTCATTTCGCCTTTGTATTCACCGTCAACAAAAAGTGTAAGGAAGGTACGATCCGAATAAACTTGATTTTCAGTTGCTCCTTCTCGTATGGGCATCATTCCTTCATAACTGATGTAACGGGTTATGGCTGCACCGATAATGATAAAAATGAAAGACAAATGGAGTAATAAAGTGGCCCATTTTTCTTTCTTGAGCAGTTGATATCTTTTAATATTTCCAAAGAAATTGATGAGAAAAAGCAAATGAATGGCTTCAAACCACTTCGCATTGTAAATCAAAATTCTAGCGGTATCGGTGTTGTATTCACTTTCGA